>JABABF010000263.1 GCA_014238345.1 Gammaproteobacteria bacterium | reverse complement strand
GTGACTACTTGCAGGGCGCATCCTTTGCCTTTGTCGAGGGAGTCGATGCAGTGGGTGCAGTGCCGCCGATCTGTGAATCTCATGTCGAAATGGATGCGGCGTGGGCGCTGTATGAGGCTTGGTTGGAAATTCAGTCCGGTGAGGCCGACACTGCACTGATCTACGGTTTCAGCAAATCTTCACCGGGCGATTTGCCGCTGATTATGGCATTGCAGCTGGATCCTTATTATTTGACTCCCCTGTGGCCAGATTCAGTTAGTTTGGCGGCGTTGCAGGCGCGGGTGGCGATGGAGGCCGGAGTGATTGACGAGCGCGCCATGGCCGAGGTGGTCGTGCGTAGCCGCAAGTCAGCACAGGACAACCCACGGGCGTTGCTGAGCGGTGTGACTAGCGTTGAGGAACTGTTGGCCGAGCCACTGTTTGCCTCACCGTTGCGCCGCCATGATTGTCCGCCGATCACCGACGGTGCCTCGGCGTTGATATTGGCCTCCGGTGAGCGGGCGCGGCAACTATGCGATCGCCCAGTCTATTTGCGTGGCTTGGAGCACCGCATAGAATCTTCTCATTTGGGCTTGCGTGATCTGGGGCGCTCAGTGTCCACCGCCGCTGCGGCTGAAGCCTCTGGGTTGCAAGGCGATAAAGTGGAGGTGGCCGAGCTGCACGCTCAGTTCAGCCACCAAGAGCTGCTGCTCAGCCAAGCCTTGGGGCTGTCGTCACAGACGGTGATCAATCCCTCAGGCGGGCCGCTGGCGGGCAATGTCATGATGGCCGCTGGCTTGGATCGCATCGGCGCGGTGATGGAGTATATCGCCGCTGGCCACGCCGACCGCGGTGTCGCCCACGCCACTTCTGGGCCTTGTCTGCAGCAGAATATGGTCGTCGTCATGGAGGGTTTGTGATGGCAGAATTAGCGGCAGTTGTCGGTATTGGTCAGACCAAATATCAGACGCGGCATGTTGATGTGTCGATCACTGGCTTGGTGCGTCAAGCCGCCCAGCGTGCGCTGGAAGATGCCGACCTCGGCTGGGATGACATCGATGCGGTTGTCATCGGCAAGGCACCGGATATGTTTGAGGGCGTGGCGATGCCCGAGCTGTCGCTGGCCGATGCCTTGGGCGCGGTGGGCAAGCCGATTCTGCGGGTACATACGGCGGGCTCGGTCGGCGGTGCCACCGGCATAGTCGCTGCCAGCCATGTGCACAGCGGCGTTTTTCGCCGAGTGCTGACCGTTTGCTACGAAAAACAATCAGAGGCCAATGCCATGTGGGCGCTGTCATCAAAGCGTCCGTTTATGGTGCATGTCAACGCTGGTGCTGGTGGCAACTTTGCACCCCACATGCGCGAGTACATCCGGCGCCACGATGTTCCACTGCACATCGGAGTGAAAGTGGCCGTGAAAGATCGGCTTCATGCGCTAAAAAATCCATTAGCTCACTTACAGATACCAGATATCAGTATGGAAATGGTTGAGGAGTCTCCGATGCTCTGGGAGCCGATTCGCTTCCTAGAGAGTTGCCCCTCTTCTGACGGTGCCTGTGCGATGGTGATCAGTGATGCCAAGACAGCGCGAGCGCGTCCGCAGAAGCCCGTGTGGATTCGGGCGATGGCACGGCGCACGGAGCCGACGATGTATGCTTGGCGAGAGATGGTCAACCCGTGGGCGGGACGTGAATGCGCCCGTGCTCTCTATAGTCAAGTAGGCATCCGCAACCCTAGTCAGGAGCTGGATGTAGCAGAGATCTATGTGCCCTTCAGTTGGTATGAGCCGATGTGGCTAGAGAATTTGGGATTCGCCGACGAGGGGCAGGGCTGGCACCTGACAGATAAAGATGAAACAGCCATCGGTGGCAATATCCCGATCAACCCCTCGGGCGGTGTTCTGTCCTCCAATCCGATTGGCGCATCGGGCATGATTCGCTTTGCCGAGGCTGCTCGCCAAGTGCGTGGCACTGCTGGCGATCACCAAGTGGAGGGTGCACGGATGGCGATGGGGCACGCCTTTGGCGGCAACTCACAGTTCTTTGCCATGTGGATTGTCAGCTCAGAGCGCCCGTGATGAAATGGGTGGTGCGGCATCCGATACGGCTTCTATCAGAGTGAGGCAACGGTGAGTGAGGCAGTTTTAAATCTGGCGGATTTATTGGAAATTGCCAGTGATACGGTGCCGGAGGATCGCGAGGCGATCATCTGTGGCGAGCAGCGCTACAGCTATCGGCAATTCGATGAGCGAGCCACTCGTCTGGCTAATTATCTGCTGGCTCAAGGGATCCAGCCCGGTCAGCACATTGGTATTTACCTCTATAACAGCGCCGAGTATTTGGAGGCGACGCTGGCCTGCATGAAGGTAAGGGCGGTGCCGATTAACATCAATTACCGCTATGTTGGCGAGGAGCTGCACTATATATTTGACAATGCCGATCTGGTTGCTTTGATCCACGGGCGCGAGTTCAGCGAACTGATCGCGCAACTGCGTTCACAGACACCGAAGCTGAAGCTGTGCATTGCGGTGGCAGATGGCTCCGCTGTCGACAGCGATGCTATCGACTACGAGACAGCGCTGGCAGAATCCTCGCCAGAGCGCGACTTCGCACCGCGTTCGGAGGACGATTTATTCATCCTCTACACTGGTGGAACCACCGGTATGCCCAAGGGAGTCATGTGGCCGCACAAAGATCTGATTTACGGTAGTCTCGGCGGTTTTGGGCATTACCACCCCGACGGCCCGATTAAAAGTGCAAGCGATTTGCCATCGCGGGTGCGTGAGGGTCTGTACTTGCGCGGCATGCCGCTGGCTCCATTGATGCACGGGGCCTGTTGGTGGTACTCCTGCATTGCACTGGGCAGTGGTCAGACTCTAGTACTCAATCCGGCTCGCTCACTGGATGGTGAGCAAGCTTGGGATATTGCCGAAGCTGAACAGATCAATGCGCTGACCATCGTCGGTGATGCGATGGGCATACCCTTGCTAGACGCTCTGCGTGCCCATCCCGAGCGCTGGAAATTGGACAACTTATTTCACATTGGCTCAGGCGGTGAGGTGTTCTCGGAATCGGTGCAGCAAGGCTTTAAAGAGTTTTTTCCCAATCTCGTCATCTCCAATACTTTTGGCTCTTCGGAGACTGGCATGCAGGGGCTGGATGATGGCACCGGCGGTGGCGGTGGCCTAGGGCGTATCGCACGAGGCGAGCAGGCCGATGTCATCACCGAAGATCACCGCTTTGTGGAGCCGGGTTCGGGTGAGCAGGGCTACTTGTCGCGCTCTGGCCATGTGCCAGTGGGTTACTACAACGATGCCGAGCGTACAGCGCGGACGGTGGTCACCCTCAATGGCAAGCGCTGGGTACTGACGGGCGATCTGGCGACCATCGATGCCGACGGCGGTATCGTTATCTTCGGTCGTGGTAGCAATTGCATCAACAGTGGTGGGGAGAAGATTTTTCCCGAAGAGGTTGAGCAGTCGCTCAAACATCATCCCGAGATTTTTGATGTCTTGGTGGTCGGTGTAGCCGATGAGCGCTTTACTGAACGTGTCTGCGCGGTGGTCTGTGCGCGTGACGGTGCGCGGCCCTCCTTAGCGTCCCTACAGGAGGAGAGTCGTCGCCACATCGCTGGTTACAAAGTGCCTCGCGAACTGCATCTGGTCGCCGAGGTGCCGCGCACCCCCAGCGGCAAACCTGATTATCCAGTAGCGCGTAAACTGGTTGCTACTGGTGAGTTTCGTCATTCAGAATAGTTGAGATGAGCTGTAGCCACATCCCTTTCCATCGACCACCACAACCCCCTTTAGGAGTAGCTGATCATGCAAACATTAGAGTGCAGTAGTGAACATTGCGTCGTCGAGCGAGACGGCAAAATTCTGTGCGTAACACTCAATCGCCCGGAGAAAAAGAATGCCCTGAGCCCTTCAATGCTCCTCGGCCTCTACGGTGCTTGGCGGCGGCTAGATGAGGACGATTCTCTGATGTGTGCGGTACTGACCGGACACGGCGACAACTTTTGCTCTGGCATGGATCTCAAGCAGGGCAACACACCCGAGGAATCTGAAGCGGGTCGTCAGCTCATGGAGAAGATGAAAGAAGTTCCAGATTTGCATTGGCAGGCACTGTTGCGCGACAAACGCCCCGCCAAACCGATTTTATTGGCGGTGGAGAGCTATGCAGTCGCTGGCGGAAGCGAGATACTACAGGGTACCGATATTCGCGTCGCCTCTGACAACGCAGTGTTTGGTATCACAGAAGTGGTGCGCGGCCTCTACCCCATGGGGGGCTCGGCAGTGCGCTTGCGGCGTCAGATTCCGTACTGCTTAGCGGCGGAAATGTTGTTGCTGGGACGCAATATCAGCGCCGAGGAGGCACTGCGTTTTGGTTTGATCAACAAAGTGGTTCCCGCGGGTATGGCCTTTGCGTGTGCACTGGCCATGGCGCGTCACTTGTGTTGTAATGGCCCGCTGTCGATTAAGGCCACGATGCGTACGTTGCGCGAGATTGAGGAGTGCGACAGCGAGGCGGTGGCGATGCCCAAAGTTGATGAGATCGGCGGGCCGGTGATCCAGAGCGAGGATGCTAAAGAGGGCATGAAAGCCTTTGTTGAGCGCCGCGAACCCCACTTCCAAGGGTGTTAGTTGTATGTTGTCTAGCCGGGCTTGGCTACTGATAAAGCGGCATCACCAGCAGTTGCGTGGTGGTGGGGGGTGGCATTGATGGGTCCCTTAGCTGGCCTGCGCATTATCGAATTTGCTGGCTTAGGGCCAGCGCCTTTTGCCTGTATGTTGCTGGCAGACCTAGGTGCGGAAGTGATTCGCATCGACCGCCCCGGCGGCTCTGCGCTGGGGCCTTCCGGCGACCCTGGCGATGTGATAAATCGGGGACGGCGCACTATTGCCCTGAATTTGAAGCAACCTCAGGCGATTGAGTTGGCACTGCGCTTGCTCGACGATGCCGATGTGCTGGTCGAGGGGTTTCGCCCCGGTGTTATGGAGAAGTTGGGTCTGGGGCCGGAGGTCTGCACAGCGCGCAATAAGGCTTTGATCTACGCCCGCATGACTGGTTGGGGGCAGGAGGGGCCGCTGGCTCAGGCCGCTGGCCACGATTTGAATTACATCGCGCTCAGCGGTGCGCTGGCGGCGATTGGTCGGAGTGATTCCGGGCCGGTACCACCGCTGAACTTGGTCGGGGATTTCGGCGGCGGTTCGCTGTATTTGGCGCTGGGTATTTGCGCTGCGCTGTTGGAGCGCTCTCGCTCTGGGCAGGGGCAGGTGCTTGATGTGGCGATCAGCGATGGTGTGGTTTCGTTGATGGCTCCACTATTTGCCTTCCACGGCACCGGCTTGTGGAGCGGTAAGCGCCAAGACAATATGCTGGATGGTGGGGCACCTTTCTACGACACCTATGAGTGTGCCGATGGCGAGTGGATCAGCATCGCCGCCATTGAAACCCAATTTTATCAAGAGTTGGCAGACAAGCTCGGCGAAGATCTGGGAGCTGCGGATTTGATGCAGCGTTTGGACCGAGCCGAGTGGCCAGCGCGCAAAGCGCAATTGGCGAGCTTGTTTTTACAGCGCACCCGCGCTGAGTGGTGCGAATTGCTGGAGGGCAGTGATGTCTGTTTTGCGCCAGTGCTGTCGATGGCAGAAGCGCCCGATCATCCCCACAACCGCGCGCGAGGTATTTTGGTGGAGCGCGACGGTGTGGTACAACCCAGGCCGACCCCGAATTTTTCTCGCAGTCACTGTGAGTTACCCGGTGCGCCGCCGGTGCCTGGCAGCGATACCCGGAAGCTGTTGGCTGAGCTCGGTTGTGATAGCGATAAAATCGAGCGCTTATTGGCCGATGGCATCGCCGCCGTGCCGTCGGAGAATACCTCAAAAACAGTGTAATTCTCGCCCAATCGTGTCTTGTTGCCACTGCTTAGTTGCGTGGCTATCTGGTGCAGGAGCGGCGATTGAGCGGCCTGCGATTTGGTTTAGGGCCGCTATCGTTTATACTGATTCCAGAGCGCAATTCAGGCATAGCATAGGGCTGTAGGGCAGTGGCACTCGCCTTGAGTGTAGCTGCTTAGCTGGCTCCATGTCCATCCCATCACCGTCCCATCACCATCCCTGGCCAGTAGGAGGCAATAGTGAAATTAGGCTTGCAACTAGGCTATTGGCAGCGCCATCCCTATCCTAAAACAGTAGAGCTGGCACAGGAGGCCGAGCGCCTTGGCTACGATTCGGTATGGACGGGAGAGGCCTACGGCTCGGATGCTTTTTCACCGCTGATCTGGGTCGCTGCCCACACCAAGAAGATGCGCTTGGGGACATCGGTTGCCCAGCTCTCGGCACGCACACCAGCCTGTGCAGCGATGACGGCCATGACCATCGACCACCTGAGCGGCGGGCGCTTTATTATGGGTGTGGGTGTCTCTGGCCCGCAAATCGTCGAGGGTTGGTATGGGCAGTCGTTTCGTCGACCCTTAGAGCGCACTCGGGAATGGCTAGATATCTTTCGCCAAATCGTCGCTCGCGAGGAGCCCGTGCAGTTGCAAGGCAACAGCTTTCGCTTGCCTTACGACGGCGAAGGTTCGATGGGTCTGGGCAAGCCACTGAAAAGTATCACCCATCCGCTACGCAAAAACATTCCGGTCTTCATCGGTGCCGAAGGCCCCAAAAATGTCGCACAGACAGTGGCCATCGCCGATGGTTGGTTTCCGCTCTACATGTCGCCTTACAACTGGAATATTTACGGCGACTTGCTAAACAATCTACCGCCAGATTTTGAGGTGGTGATGCCGAGTATTTCCATCAATATCAACGATGATTTAGAGCAGGCCTTGTTGCCCACGAAATTCATGTTGGCGCTCTACATCGGTGGCATGGGAGCTCGCAATATGAATTTCCATAAGGAGTTGGTCATACGCATGGGTTATGGGGAGGCCGCGCAAAAAATCCAAGACTTATATCTCGACGGGCGCAAAGAAGAGGCAGTGGCTGCCGTGCCCGATGAGTTGGCCGATGAGATCTCCCTGAGCGGGCCGCGCGAACGCATCGCCGAGCGCCTGGTCGATTGGAAGAAAACACCGTTGACCACGCTGGCGATAGGGCGTAGCGACAATTTTGAGCGCGATGTCGAAAATTTGCGATTTTTTGCCGAGCAGATGTTATAGGGGGCGAGTGAGGAGCCCGCTCTGACACGCCCTGGCAGCTGCAGTGTACTGTGCGTAGGGTCAGCCAAATCGCTATAATTACTTGGCTATTAAAGCTCGTTATCGCTGTGTTATACCCGTATGAAAGCCACCGATATCTCTGATCCAGAATATTTCCACCGTGTGGTGGATTGCCAGTACGCTTGCCCGGCGCACACCGCTGTGCCGGAATACATCCGTCTGATCGCCGCTGGTCGCTACGCCGATGCCTATATGCTGAACTGGGAATCCAATGTTTTTCCCGGTATTCTCGGGCGCACTTGCGATCGTCCCTGCGAGCCCGCTTGCCGCCGTGGGCGCCTAGATGATGCTCAAGATGCTGTGGCGATCTGCCGTCTGAAGCGAGTTGCTGCAGATCACAAGGGGGAGATATCCCACCGCTTGCCGCCAGCACAGAGGCCCGATCAGAAAAATGGTCACTGCATCGCGCTGATCGGTGCTGGACCAGCCTCGCTGACGGTGGCGCGCGATTTGCTCCCGCTCGGCTATGAAATACATATTTTTGATGATCAAAAAGCCGGAGGCGGCATGATGCGTAGCCAGATCCCCGCCTTTCGTCTGCCACGGGAAGTGCTGGTCGAGGAAGTTGACTATATCCTCGACTTGGGTGCAGTATGCCATTTCGACCAGCAGGTCGATAGCTTGAAGGCTCTGCTTGATCACCAGCCAGCCTACGATGCCATATTCATCGGCACCGGTGCACCGCGCGGTCGCGACCTGTCGCTACCGGGGCGAGATGAGGCCGCTGCAAATATTCACATCGGCATTGATTGGCTCTCCTCGGTGGCTTTTGGGCATACCGATGCCATCGGTCGCCGCGTCATCGTACTCGGCGGAGGAAATACGGCGATGGATTGCTGTCGCACTTCGATCCGCCTGGGTGGCACGGAAGTCAAAGTGGTGGTGCGCAGTCCTTTTGATGAGATGAAAGCTTCCCCGTGGGAAAAAGAGGATTCAATGCGAGAGGGCATCCCCATCCTCAATAACCATGTTCCCAAGGAGTTTTTGCTTGAGCAGGGTCGCCTGAGCGGAGTGCGTTTTGAAAAAGTAGAAGCTCATTACGACAACGGCAAGCGGCGCCTCATCCCAACCGGCGAGCCCTTGGTAGATATCCCCTGTGATGAGGTTTTGATTGCCATTGGACAAGACAATGCCTTCCCGTGGATAGAGCGCGATATCGGCTTAGAGTTTGGCGATTGGGATATGCCAGTCATTGACAAAAAAACCTATGGCACTTCTCACCAGCGTGTTTTTATCGGTGGCGATGCTGCGCTGGGACCAGAAAATATCATTACCGCAGTCGCCCATGGACATCAGGCGGCGATTTCTATCCACCACCTGTGTCAAGGAAAAGCGGTGACTGAACGCTTGGCACCGGGTGTTACATTGTTCAGCCAGCGCATGGGTATTCACGAGTGGAGCTACGACAGTGCAGTGGAAATTGATGAGCGCTATGCGGTACCGCACGAGCCGACTGAGCGCGCGCTCAGCAATCCCAAACTCGAGGTGGAGCTGGGGTTTGATGCCACCGCGGGCTACGCCGAGGCACAGCGCTGCCTGAATTGCGATGTGCAGACGGTGTTCGCGCCATCGCTGTGTATTGAATGCGATGCCTGTGTGGACATCTGTCCCACTGATTGCATCACTTTTACCGCCATCGATAGCGGCGAAGAGGAAGATCAATTACGAGCCTCAAACAAATTGACCGCCAAGGCGAACAACAAAGATCAGCCCTTGTATTTGGCCGACCAACTCGCTAC
>JABABF010000262.1 GCA_014238345.1 Gammaproteobacteria bacterium | reverse complement strand
TCGGATCCCAATGAATAAAGAAAATGATTTGCTGAGTGCGGGCGATAGCCGAGCTGATGCTTGGGCGTTGCTGGCGCTGGTTTTGATTGTGACCTGCTGTGCTTGGTTTTGGGTCAGTGGCCTTTAATCAGTCTATTGGTGGCTCATGTGGGTGGCTCAGCGCAAAACCACTTGGAGAAAACAACCTATCAATAGCGTGTTGCTAGCCTATGATCCAAGACAAATCTTCAATCTCTGGCAGTGGGCGAGTTGCTAGAGCGCATGATTGAGCGTCAGCTATCGTAGTTTAAATTAGAGCGCAGTATACGCTCAACCTCCTCTGGGCGGAGCTCGTTTCGTTGAGCAAAGCTCATCACTTGGTCGCGGCCAATTTTTCCGACGGCGGCGTAGTGTGACTGCGGATGTGAGAAATACCAGCCACTGACTGAGGCGGCGGGGATTATCGCCCAGCTGTCGCTGAGCTGCACACTGCTGAGCCGCTCGGCCTCCAGTAGTTTGAAGAGGAGTTTTTTATCGGGGTGATACGGGCAGGCGGGATAGCCGGGAGCGGGTCGGATGCCTTGGTATTGTTCACGCAATAGGCGTCGATTATGTTCGTCGTCGTCGTGCTGTGGCAGCTGCTCCTCTGGGCTGTACCCCCAGAACTCACGTCGTACCCGCAGGTGCAGATGTTCAGCAAATGATTCGGCGAGGCGAATGGCAACGGATTTCAGCAGGATGGCGTTGTAATCGTCATTGTTGTCCTCCAATGTCTGAGCCCAGTCATCTGCTCCAGCGATGCTGACGATAAAGCCGCCGAGATGGTCGTTTGGGCTACCCTCTGGAGCAATGAAGTCGGCGAGGCAGTACAGCGGCTGCTCATCTTGGCGCATGACCTGACGGCGCAGGCAGGGTAGGGTGGCTAGAGTCTCGTCGCGCTCGGTGTTGGTGTAGAGCAAGATATCATCGCAGCCCCGGCGCACAGCCGGCCAGAATCCCAGTACGGCATTGGCGCGCAGCTGTCCTGAGGTGGTGGCGCGCTCTAGCATGCTCTGGGCGTTGCTAAATAATTCGCGAGCGGCCTCGCCCTGTGGGGAGTCGTTGGTGAGGATATCTGGATAGCGAGCGCTAATGCCCCAGCTGACAAAAAAAGGTGTCCAGTCGATACTCGCCAGCAGTTGTTGCAGTGGATAGTTCAGTAGTTCGGTGATGCCCAAGGCATTGGGGGTGGGCGGTAGGTGGTCACGCCAGTTCAGAACGCTCGCCCGTTGCCGAGCCTCCTCAAGTGACCACAGGCGCTTGGTACTGCCGCTGGCGTGCCGTGTGCGAATGTCCTGATAGTTTGCCTTCAGCTCAGTGATGAAATCCTCACGCAAAGTCTTGCTACTCAGCTGACTAATCACTGCCACGGCACGGGAAGCATCCGGCACATAGACGGTCGCTGCGTTGTGGTAGTGGGGGGCGATTTTGACGGCGGTGTGCGCCTTTGAGGTAGTGGCACCACCGATCAGTAGCGGTTGCTCCATGCCGCGCCGTTGCATCTCCTCAGCTACCAGCGCCATTTCCTCTAGCGAAGGTGTGATCAGGCCGCTGAGCCCCACCATGTCGGCTCGCTTACCATCGCTCATCTTCTCTGCGGCATCAAGGATTTTCTCCTTGGCAACCATCACCCCGAGATCTTCGACCAGGTAGTTGTTGCACTCCAGAATGACGCGCACGATATTTTTGCCGATATCGTGTACATCCCCCTTGACGGTGGCCAGCACAATCCGCGCCCGATGACTGCTGCCGCTAGATTTTTTATCAGGATCTAAGCTGACGGTCAACTCTGCCACCGTGCGCTTCATCACGCGCGCACTCTTGACCACTTGTGGCAGGAACATTTTTCCAGCACCAAAGAGATCGCCGACCACATTCATGCCATTCATCAGCGGCTCTTCCATGATTGCGAGCGGCGAGTCGTACTCCTTGAGTGCTGCCGCCACATCCTCCTTGATGTACTGCTCAATGCCGTTGACCAGCGCGTATTGGAAGCGCTCTTCCACTGTGCCTTTGCGCCAAGACAAGTCCTCCGTGCGGAGCTGAGTCCTCCCCCCTTCTGAGTAGGAGGGAGCCAGCTCCAACAGGCGGTCGGTGGCATCGGGGTGCCGGTTGAGCAAGACATCCTCGACCGCATCGCGCAGATCGCTTGGGATCTCGTCGTAAATGCTCAGCTGGCCTGCGTTGACAATGGCCATATCAAGGCCTGCATCAATGGCGTGATACAGAAATACGGCGTTGATCGCCTCTCGCACTCGGTTGTTGCCACGAAAGGAGAAGGAAACATTGCTGAGCCCGCCTGAGACCAGCGCTCCGGGCAGAGAGGTCTTGATCCATCGGCAACACTCAATGAAATCAACAGCGTAGTTATTGTGCTCGGCGAGGCCAGTTGCGACGGTGAGGATGTTGGGGTCGAGGATGATATCCGTTGCCTCAAAGCCAGCACGCTCGGTGAGCAATTGGTAACTGCGTTGGCAAATGGCAATGCGCCGAGCTAAGTTGTCAGCCTGACCCTGCTCATCGAATGCCATGACCACAGCGGCGGCACCGTGACGGCGGCAAGTCGC
>JABABF010000261.1 GCA_014238345.1 Gammaproteobacteria bacterium | reverse complement strand
TCTGGCAGGTGAGCGCGAACTCCAAGCCGTGGGAATGATCCCCGAATACTACCAAATACGCACGGCTGCGACACTGTCTCCTGCCACGGATAGCAGTCAGAATGTGGTAATATTGGCGGCAGCTCAGTTGGGGCGGGCACGGTTGATTGACAACTTGTCCGTGGAGCTAAGCTGCTAGACAGCTCTTGTGGCGAGAGCCATGAACAATGCAGTGTCGCCAGCGGCGATAACTGGGGAAGACGAGGGTTTCAGCGATGCGCCAAACTATGTTGCAAGCCAAATTGCATCAGGCATGCATTACCGACGTACACTTGGAGTATGAGGGTTCCTGCGCCATTGACGGGCAGCTGTTGGATCAATCCGGCATCCTTGAGTACCAGCAGGTGCATATCTACAACATGAACAACGGCACACGTCTGACCACCTACACCATCCGTGCCGAGCAACATTCAGGGGTGATCTCCATCAACGGCGCAGCCGCAAGACACGCCAATGTCGGCGATCGCGTGATCATCTGCGCCTATGCCGAATACGAAGAGGCTGAACTCGCTGCCCACCGACCCAAACTGATTTATCTTGATCAGCACAATCACATCCAGCGTACAGGTCACGCCATTCCAGTACAGGCGGCCTGATTACTCAGCCAGATAACCCCTTCCGCAGAGGGAGCATTGGGGGAGAAATCAGCGCGCACCCTAACAATCTATCTTGCGCCGCACATTGCCACACATTCTGCATGGTGGCGTAGGCGACCTCGGGGACGGCTCTAGGTTCTGCCCCCATTCTCCCATGGCCAATAGGCACGAAGGAAGCAAGACACCGCAAGCATCAGCGATCTCGTTGCGACAGCCTCGCCGCGCCTAGACTTATTGGCGAGCTACTGGCTACGCGCCGCCTTCGCCTTCTAGCGCTTTCATACTGAGACGCACTTTGCCGCGGTCATCGACTTCTAGCACCTTGACGCGCACTTTCTGACCTTCCTCTAAATGCTCTTCGACGCGGCAGAAGCCATCGGAGGAAATCACCTCGGAAGCATGTACCAAACCGTCTCGACCCGGCATGATATTGACGAAAGCTCCGTACTTCTGCAAGCTGACCACAGTGCCCTCATAGATGCCGCCAACTTCCACATCAACGGTCACGCTCTTGATGCGCGCGACCGCCTGCTCAAGTACCTCGCGGCTTTCGGCGTAGACCCGCACAGTGCCGTCCTGGTTGATATCAATATTGGCACCGGTGTCATCAGTGATGCCTCGCACTGTCGACCCGCCGCGCCCGATCAAATCGCGGACACGATTTTCCGGGATGCGGACAATCTCAAATTGTGGAGCCTTGGACGCGACGCGCTCGCGCGGGGCGGACAGCGAGAGAGCCATCTGCTCAAGGATGTGTAGCCGCGCCTCGTGCGCCTGTGCCAGCGCCTGCTCCAATACCGACTGCTCTAGGCCGTCGATCTTGATATCCATCTGTAGCGCTGTGATGCCTGTGGCGGTGCCAGCCACCTTGAAGTCCATGTCACCCAAGTGATCTTCGTCGCCGAGGATGTCGGTCAGCACTGCAGAGCGATCGCCATCACTGACCAAACCCATGGCAATGCCTGCCACTGGAGCGGCCAATGGCACTCCGGCATCCATCAGCGCAAGACTACTGGCGCAAACGGTGGCCATCGAACTCGAGCCGTTGGACTCGGTGATTTCCGACACCACACGCAGAGTGTAAGGGAAGGCCTCTGGGCTGGGCAACAGCGCCGTCAAGGCGCGCCGTGCCAAGCGACCGTGGCCGATCTCGCGCCGCGATGGCGGCATCATGCGACGACTCTCGCCGACCGAGTAGGGCGGGAAGTTGTAGTGCAACATAAAGGGATCGTCTTCGCGTCCCTCCAAGCTATCAACAATCTGTGCATCGCGGGCACCTCCGAGGGTGGTGACAGCGATGGCCTGAGTCTCGCCACGAGTGAACATCGACGAGCCATGAGTCCCTGGCAACAGACCAACCTCAGTCTCAATAGGACGCACCGTGCGCGCGTCGCGCCCATCAATGCGTGGCTCGCCGTCGAGGATGCGGCGACGCACTTCGCTACGCTGGAAGTACTGCAACGCCGTGGAGAGCGCCTCACCGCCATACTCTGCTGCCAGCGCCGCATGTGCCGTCTCACGCAGCTCATCAAAGGCGCGATTGCGCGCCTTTTTGTCAGGATTGGCACAGGCAGCACGCAACGCATCGCCACTGCACGCCTCAATGGCGGCCAGCAGAGCATCGCTGGGCAACGATGGCTTCGGCATGGGGGGCGCTTGGGCTCCAGCATCTTTGGCCAGCGCCTCAATCGCATCCAGAGCGGGCAGGAGTGCGTTCTGCGCAAACAGCACCGCGCCGAGCATCAACTCCTCACTCAGTTGTGAGGCCTCTGATTCCACCATCAATACCCCGCCGCGGCCACCCGCCACCACCATGTCTAATGACGAGGACTGTAGCTGCTCGTCACTGGGATTGAGCAGGTATTGGTTGCTGGCAATATCGTAACCAACCCGCACTGCACTGATCACACCGCTACAGGGAGCACCCGCCACGGCCAGTGCCGCCGAGGCACCAATCATCGCCGCAATATCGGTATTCTGCTTTCGCTCAGCCGACATCACCGTGCAGATTAGCTGTATTTCCTGCGTGCAGCTCTTGGGGAACAGCGGGCGAATGGGGCGGTCGATCAAGCGCGAAGTCAGCACTTCTTTTTCGCTCGGGCGACCCTCGCGGCGAAAGAAGCTGCCCGGAATACGCCCCGTAGCGTAAAAGCGCTCTTGGTACTGCACGGTCAGAGGTAGAAATTTGGCATCTTCAATGACGCGACCTAATACGACAGTAGCCAGCACACGGGTATCGCCGACGCTGACCATCACCGCACCAGTCGCCTGACGTGCGATGCGCCCGGTCTCTAGTGTGAAGCTTTGCTCGCCGAGACTAAAAGTCTGACGGTGGGCGGAACCCTGCAGTGGGTTATGGTTCTCTGGAGTCTCTTGGTTCACTAGTTTTTCCTATGGATTGCGGTGGATTGGTTGTGGATGTAAAGGGGATGTTCTGGGATGAGTGCCGTGCCAAGGCCGAGCGCACAGTTGCGGTTGCCATTTAAACCGCAACTGATCAGGCGCACCACTAGCGACGCAGTCCAAGACTGGAGATGAGTTCGCTGTAGCGCTTCAGATCTTTCCGTTTGAGGTAATCCAACAACTTGCGCCGCTGGTTGACCATGCGGATCATGCCGCGCCGGGAGCTGTGATCTTTTGAATGCGTCTTCAAATGCGTCTGTAGCACACGGATACTATCACTCAGCAATGCCGACTGCACTTCGGGGGAACCAGTATCCTGCTCACTCTGAGCGTAGTTGGCAACGATGCCACTCCGCCGCACACTGCGCAACGGCTCTGCCGCCGCACCATTGTTGTTATCTGCCTCTAATACTTCATTCATCGCTTATCACCACTCTCTCGTATCGTTCGCTTTTGTGGTGGTCATTGTGGTGATGCGCTATCAGGCAGCAACTAGTCGCCGCGGCGCCAATTTACCATCTGCGAGGACTTCGCCAACACCAAGGAACTGACCGTCTGCCAAGCGCAAACGCACCAGTCCGCTGCTCGCCGCGCCATCGGCTCGCACCGCTTGACCGCGGCACAGGTAATGGCCATCGACCGCCTGCAAACACACCTCTGGCAGGTGCCCCACCGCATCACCCACCGGGCGCAACAACGCATCCATGTCGGCCATGCACCCTGCTTCACTCAGTTCGCGCAATTGCTCCATACTCACCGTATCCGCATCGTCAAAACCCCCGGCCTGATAGCGATGCAATGCTGTAACATGCGCCCCACAGCCCAACTCACGACCCAGCTCCACCGCCAACATGCGCACATAGGTGCCCTTGCTACAGTGGATCTTGAGCTCTGCCTCAGCTACCTCCCCAGCGCGAAAATCGAGCAAACGCAATTCGTGGACAGTCACTGGACGCGCTTCCAACGCCACCTTGATGCCGCGCCGTGCCAGCTTGTAAAGCGGCTGACCATCGCGCTTGAGCGCCGAGAACATTGAGGGGACTTGCTGGATTTCGCCACGCAACGGCGCCAGTGCCCGCTCCACTGCCACAGCGCTAATCGTTGCAGCACTGGCACGGGAAATCTCGCAACCATCGCTATCACCACTGTCTGTCTCTATGCCAAAACGCAACGTACTATAATAACCTTTATCGGCGTTGAGTAAGAATTGTGCGAATTTAGTTGCCTCGCCACAACAGATAGGCAACACGCCTGTAGCCAGCGGGTCAAGGCTCCCTGTGTGGCCAGCTTTGGCGGCTTGAAGCAACGATTTCACCTCTTGCAGCACCGCATTTGAGCTGCGTCCGGCAGGCTTGTTTAGCGGTATGATGCCGTGTACAGGCCGCCCCCGGCGCCGCCGTCTCACGACGATACCCGAGAATCTATAGCATAGCCTGGCCCCGAAACATCGGGAGGCATGTCTGGTCGCATCAACGCTTCGACGCGGCGACCATTACTTACCCCGCGATCGTAGAAAAAACGTAGCCGTGGCATCGCGCGCAACTCGGCGGTTGCCGCCATTCGGGAACGCAAGTGACCACTGGCACCGTTCAAAGCCACCAGCGATGGTGCGGCAGCCTCGGCATCTTCACAGCCGAGTACTGTGACATAGATATTGGCATGACTTAGGTCACGGCTGACATCCACACCGACCACACTGACCGAGCCGATGCGAGGATCGCGCAATTCGCGATGGATCAAGGCTCCAACCTCACGCTGCAGATGACTGCCCACACGGCTAGCCCGCTGTTCCAGTGCCACGCACAACCTCCCTTTCCTCAAATATTTCGAGACGGTCGCCGGGACGCACATCATCGTAATTCCGCACCCCAATGCCACATTCCGTGCCATTGGAGACGGTGGCAACATCATCCTTGAAGCGCCGCAACGAATCCAGCTGACCTTCGAAGATAACCACGCTGTCGCGCAACACGCGCACGGGCTTGTTACGCAACACCTCCCCTTCAACCACCATGCAACCAGCAATTTGTCCAAAGCGCGGCGCACTGAACACATCGCGCACCTCAGCAACACCGAGAATATGCTCACTCAATTCTGGCGGACGCAGCCCCAGCATTAGGTTCTGCACATCCTCGGTCAATTCATAAATGATGCTGTAATAATTGAGGGTCACCCCATATTGTTGCGCCAATTTCTGGGTAGCAGGGGTAGCACGCACATTGAAACCCAAGACCAGAGCCTTAGAACTGTGTGCCAAGTTGATATCCGAAGTGCTGATCGCACCGACTCCAGCCGCCAGAATACGCAGATCGACACCCGCCACCGATTCAGCCAGTTTGCTGAGCGCGCCGCGCAATGCCTCCAAAGAGCCCTGCACATCCACGCGCAACACGATTAGCAGTTCACGTACCTCACCCTGTTGCAGGCCAGCAAACAGCGCTTCCACATCTTCTCTAATATCGCCCGGCTCAACGGTCGCGGCGGTGGCGGCCTTAGACAGAGCTGCCAGCTCGCGTGCCCGGCGCTCGTCGGCGACAACTAGGAAGGGCTCGCCAGCCTCTGGCGGCTCGCTCAACGCCAACACTTCAACTGGTGTCGACGGCAACGCCTCGCGCAGCTTGGTGCCACTGGCATTGCGCATATCACGCAGACGACCACTGTGACCACCACAGCTGATCAGAGCACCTGGCTGTAAAGTCCCGCCCTGCACCAGCAGGGAGGCGATGACACCGCGATGGGTATCGACCCGCGATTCAATCACCGTGCCCCAAGCGGGCACATCAGGGGGTGCACGCAGTTCAAGCAACTCGGCCTGCAGCTGGATCGCCTCCAATAATGTGTCCACGCCATCGCCGCTGAGTGCCGACACCGGCACAAATTGCACTTCGCCGCCCCATTCATCTGGCACCACTTCAAGCGCCGCCAAATCTTGCTTGACTCGCTCTGGATTGGCATCCTCCCGATCCATTTTGTTAAT
>JABABF010000260.1 GCA_014238345.1 Gammaproteobacteria bacterium | reverse complement strand
CTCGCCCCCATCCCTCACATTCTGCACCAAACATGGCGGGATGACGATCCCCCAGAGCCGTTGCGCTCGTGGCAGCAGACTTGGTGTAAGCACCACCCGGACTGGGAGTACCGGCTGTGGACTGATGTCGATAACCGAGCTTTCCTCGCCGAGCACTATCCGTGGTTCCTGCCGATCTTCGATGCTTATCCAGAGCCGATCATGCGCGCCGATGCGGTGCGCTATTTCCTGTTGTTGCATTTCGGTGGTCTCTATGCCGATTTGGATTTTGAGTGCCTGCGCACCTTTGACGATGAACTGCTTGCGCGTGGTGCGGTGCTGATTGGTCTTGAGCCAGCCCAGCACACCGAGCGCGATTTGGCTCGTGAGCGAGGGCTGAAGCGTATCCTGTGTAATGCGTTGATGGCCTCGGTACCGGGGCACCCGTTCTGGCACTGTGTCATTGCTGAGCTGCGCGCACGCCGTAACGAGGCCACGCCACTGGAGGCCACGGGGCCTTTTATGCTCAGTGCGGCCTTTGAGCGCTACGCAACGCAGAGCGAGATTGCGTTGCTGCCCCCAGAGCTGCTCTATCCGCTGACGGCGGAGGAGGTGGAGGCGGGGCTAACGGACTCCCTGCGCGCCGAGCGCACCGCTGATAGCTACGCCTTACACCACTGGCATGGCTCTTGGATTAGCCGAGGCTTGCTGGCTCGCTGTGCCCGCTGGCTGGTCATGCATTCCAATACGGCGCTCAGCCGGACGGCGCGGCAGCTGTATCCGGTGTTGCGCAGTACTCGCCGCCATCTTGTTGCCCTGTTGCGTGGTCGCCCGTCCACTCCGGTGGCGATTCCGCACCGTCCAGTGGAGCCGCGGCGTGCGCTCAGCGAGCAGGAGCTGGCGCAACGGGTGCTGGTGGCGGTGCCGGTCAAGAACGCCACCGCCTTTCTGCCCACCTTCTTTGCCAATTTGTCAGCGCTAGATTTCCCGCACAGCCAGCTGTCGCTGGCCTTCTTGGAGAGCGACAGCGACGATGGCACTTGGGAGGCGCTACAGGCGCGGCGCGAGGCCTTGGAGGGCGAGTATCATTCCTTGCAGCTGTTCCGCGAGGATTTTGGCTACAAGACACACCGCGCCCGTAGCCATCTCGGCGAGCAGCTCAAGCGCCGCTCCATCATGGCGTGTAGCCGCAATCGCCTCGTGCAACAGGCACTAGGCGACGAGGATTGGGTGCTGTGGCTGGACATTGATGTGCAGTGGTGGCCGCCGAATGCACTGCGCTGTCTGTTGGCCGAGGAGCGCGACATCATCGTACCGCACTGCATCTTCCCTGACGGCAGCACCTTTGATAAAAATACATTTCGCATCAAGCCAGACTTTGGGGAGGCGGAGTTTGCTCCCTATATTGTTGATGGACTCATCCAGCCGCCCTCGGGTTTTGGGCGCAGTTATCTAGGCGAGTTGCGTGAGGAGCGCTGCGTTGAGATCGATGCGGTGGGCGGCACCATGTTACTGGTGCGTGCTGACCTGCACCGCCAGGGCTTACTGTTCCCCGAGCAACCCTACCGCCACTACATAGAGACCGAGGGTCTATCGATGAGGGCTCGCGACCTGGGGCATCGCTCTTATGGCCTGCCCAATCTAGAAATCGTTCATCCCCGCTACTGACAAAATAGGGGGGAGGCTTAGTGGTGTGTTATGAGGATGCTAATACTTTGCTGGAGCGGTTTTTATAGGGAAATTCAATATGGTCAAAAGCACACCAGTGCCTGAGCAGCTGTTGCCACCATTTTATGTCTAGGAGCTCAGATTTATTGCCTAACTCGATGCATGTTTGATTGTGTGCCTGTGCATTGGCGGCACGATAAGTCGGCGGTTCATCGCGATAGATGCTGTAGATTTGGGCATTCCATGTCGTGCGGTTTTCTTCGAGTTGCTCTGGAGGACTGGAGGTGATGATCTCTGCCAGTGTCGCAAAGCGTTGATAGAGCGACTTATGCAGGGCGAGTTTGCCCGGCACATCGAAGACCATTTCGAGGGTGGCGATTAGCGCTAAAAATGCACCTATCAGTGCTGTGCCTGATGTTCCCAGCGATGTGGTGTGCATCCACTGCGCGAAGACGGCACTGCCACCCATGAATACCCCTGCCATCGCCAAGCGGTGCAGCAAATGGAAATGGCGCTCCCAAGCGGCGTGGTAGCGCATGGAGCGTTTGCTGTGAGTTAGCAAGTCCTTGGGGGAGTCGCCTAATCTATGCGGCGGCTCCGTCATACTTTGGTTGTTCATTGCTTTCTTGGGGGCGGGTTATCGGGAGGGGGAGTGCGACCGGGATCTCGCGCAGGTGGGGGATGATCTGCCTGCGCAGGTGAGGGATGGTCTCCCTTGCGCATAGGTTCAACTGGTGGTCTAGCGGGAGGGGGTGCATCGCGCAGTTTTTCACTCATTAATAATGGCCTCTATAACAAACCCTACGAGGGTTGTTCTAGATCGCATTATATCACAAGTTTTCTAATATAAATCAACCATTTAATAGGCCTATCATCTGCTGGATTTCTCAGCGTGTCAGCGTGTTACACATCGCACATCGGGATCCGATGCCAGCTCGTATTGCTATATGACCGGCCTCAACCAAAGGCCACAGCTCCCCTAACCATAGACCAATGGGTCGGAGTGGCGAGATTCGAACTCACGACCCCTGCCTCCCGAAGGCAGTGCTCTACCAAGCTGAGCTACACTCCGAATGGCCGCAATACATCCAAAATTATAATTCACCTCCCGCCCTCTTCCTCAGTGGCGGCTATATTTGCTAGTATGGCCTGCGGAGCCGCGTTGCATCGTCCCGCATCGTGTCCCGCCCCACAGCACAGCCCATCGCAACGAGGTGCCGCCCTAGATGTCAGCACAAATCGCCTTTATCGGCCTCGGTAATATCGGTGAGCCGATGTGCACTAACCTGCTTGTCAACCCTGAGGGGGAGCGTAGTGAGTGGCATGTAACGGCCTTTGATGTGCGCCCTGAGGCGGTGGCGAAGATGGTGGCTAAAGGAGCCTCTGAGGCCACCGATTTGGCGCAGCTCGCCGCACGGTGTCAGCTGATTTTCCTGTGTGTGCGAGACGATGCCGATGTCTCGGCGACACTCTACGGCGAGGGCGGCCTGCTGGCTCACGCTCAGCCGGGTACTTTGATCGCCATCCATTCCACCGTCAGTCAGGCCGGGCTGCGCAAGTGGGTTGCCGATGCCGCCGAGCGCGAGCTCGAGTTGATCGACGCTCCCGTCACCGGCGGTGCCGATGGAGCCAACAAGCGGCAGCTCTGCTATATGGTGGGGGGCTCGGCAACAGCGCTGGAGCGATGCCGCCCGGTCTTTGCGACCTCGGCGGGCAAGATCATCCACGCCGGGGAGCTGGGGGCGGGTCTGGCGCTGAAGCTGTGCAACAACGCGATGAGCTACGCCGCCTTCATTGCCATCCACGAAGCGACCAAACTGGCGGCGGCCTGTGGGCTGGACAGCAAGCTGCTCTACGAGGTGGGCAGCTCCAACGGTGTGGTCACCGCACAGATGCACAGTTTCATCAATGGCCGAGATGGGGTCTTTGCCAGTGGCGGTGCCAAGGCAGTGGCAGAGATTTTCGCGCCCTTCGGCCACTTGGCGCAAAAGGATTTAGATGCCGCGCTGGCCTCTGCTGTTGCGCTGGGCGTGGAGCTGCCCGGTGCCGAGCGTAGCCGTGAATTGATTCTGAACGCTTTTCTCAAGGCCGACTAGCGTTGCTTGCGGCTATCATGACCCCACCCCTTCCTCCCTGGTCTTTACTGGAGCAGAACACACTATGAGCGTATTGAACATTGAATCGAGGATGCTGATTGATGGTGAGTTGGTCGAGGCCACTGGCGCTACCCGCTACCCAAATATCAGCCCGGTCACTGAGGAGGTCATCGGCGAGACCGCAGATGCTACCCCCGAGGACATGGATCGCGCCATCGCCGCCGCCCGCCGTGCTTTTGATGAAAGCGGCTGGGCTACCGACCCGTCTCTTCGGCTCCGTTGCCTGCGCCAGTTGCACAAGGCTTTGGTGGCGGCTCAGGACGATATCCGCCCGGCGCTGGCCGCTGAGACCGGCGCGCCGCTGGGAATCGCCACCGGTCCGATGTGCGACTCGGCGATCGGTTTTATCCCCGCTGCCATTGAGGTGATGGAGAACTACCAGTGGCGACGCGACTTGGGCGAGGCCGATGTCTTTGGTGGTCGCAGTCGCCGCGCGGTCTACAAGGAGCCGGTTGGTGTGGTCGCCTGCATCACGCCGTGGAATGTGCCTATGCAGATTAATTTGGCCAAGAGCATTCCGGCACTGGCCGCTGGTTGCTCGGTGGTGCTCAAGCCAGCGGTAGAGACCCCATGGGCGGCGACGCAGCTGGGGCGTATTGTCAAAGAGTGCACCGATATCCCACCAGGCATTATCAATGTGGTCACCTCCAGCCATCCGGCGCGGCTCGGTGAGCAGCTGGTAGGCGATGCGCGTGTTGATATGGTGTCGTTCACTGGCTCCACGGCCACCGGGCGCCGCGTCATGGCGCTGGCGGCCGAGACGGTGAAGAAGGTGTTCTTGGAGCTGGGTGGCAAATCGGCGCACATTGTGCTGGACGATGCCGATATGGGCACGGCGTTGTTTCCGGCGATGACGGTCTGCTTCCACGCCGGGCAGGGCTGTGCGCTACCCACGCGGCTACTCATCCCGATCTCCCGCCGCGAAGAGGCCGAGACGCTACTCCAGCAGTACTACGCAGGCATCAAGTATGGCGACCCCGAGTCCGCCAGTCAGATCATGGGGCCGGTGGTCAGCGAGCGCCAGCACAAGCGGGTGCTGTCCTATATAGAAAAGGGCAAGAGTGAGGGGGCCACATTGCTGATGGGTGGCAAGCGCCCAGAGCACCTGCCCAAGGGCTATTACATTGAGCCGACCATCTTCACCGATGTCCGCAACGACATGACCATCGCCCGCGAGGAGATCTTCGGGCCGGTGT
>JABABF010000259.1 GCA_014238345.1 Gammaproteobacteria bacterium | reverse complement strand
GGCTGGTCGCGCGGGTTTAAAGGGGGTAGGAGCTTGACGCAACGGAGGGGTTCCCGAGTGGCCAAAGGGATCAGACTGTAAATCTGACGCGTGAGCTTCGGTGGTTCGAATCCACCCCCCTCCACCATGGAAATGGTGCGGAGCGGAAGTAGTGCGGAGCGGAAGTAGTGCAGAGCGGAAGATCGGTGCTATTTAGATGATGCGGGTTTGAGCGGGTTTTGATGCGGGTGTTGCGGGTGTTGCGGGTATAGTTCAATGGCCAGAACTTCAGCCTTCCAAGCTGATGATGCGGGTTCGACTCCCGCTACCCGCTGAATGTGTGTCGGCGGGGCGGTTTTTGTGATTTTTTGTTGTGATTTTTGTGGTGTGGGCTGAGTTGCTAGAGCGAGGCAGGTAAGCGGAAGCGGAAGAGAAGATGCGGTGTGTCGGTGGTCGGCTTGGCGGCAAAGGGGATGGCCATTGTGCTACCCCCGTCCGCTGGGTTCGCTCACTTTGATTTGTAAGTGCTTATGTTTAGTACTTAGAGTCAGAGTGAGACAGATCATCAGGCTCACGCTCATATAGCTCAGTCGGCAGAGCACTTCCTTGGTAAGGAAGAGGTCACCGGTTCGAATCCGGTTATGAGCTCCGATACGGTGTGAAGCGGTGCTTTGGTGCTGTGCTCCAACGTAGCAATCGGCTACTACGCTTGAAGGCGGGTGGCCATAAAAACTCAAAGATCATCATAGGGAAAGGATAGCAGAGAGGATAACGGTTATGGCGAGAGAGAAGTTTGAACGGGATAAGCCGCACGTCAATGTGGGGACTATCGGCCATATTGACCATGGCAAAACCACGCTGACCGCCGCGCTCACGCGAGTGTGCGCGAAAGTTTGGGGTGGAGATGTGCGCGAGTTTGCCCAGATTGATAACGCTCCCGAGGAGCGTGAGCGCGGCATTACCATTGCGACGGCACACGTCGAATACAACTCTGAGAACCGCCATTACGCCCATGTGGACTGTCCCGGCCACGCTGACTATGTCAAGAATATGATCACTGGTGCAGCGCAGATGGACGGCGCGGTGTTGGTGGTGTCGGCAGCAGATGGGCCGATGCCGCAGACTCGTGAGCATATTCTGTTGGCGCGCCAAGTCGGTGTGCCGCGCATCGTGGTGTTCCTTAACAAGGCCGATATGGTCGACGATGATGAATTGCTCGAGCTGGTGGAGCTGGAAGTCCGTGAGCTGCTCACGCAGTACAAATTCCCCGGTGACGACACGCCGATTGTTATCGGAAGTGCGCTGAAGGCTCTAGAAGGTGACGAGGGTGAGCACGGCCAGGAGGCGGTATGCAAGTTGGTTGAGGTGCTCGACAACTACATTCCCGAGCCGGAACGCGACATCGAAAAACCCTTCTTGTTGCCGATTGAGGATGTGTTCACAATTCAGGGGCGCGGCACTGTCACCACGGGTCGAGTCGAGTGTGGTGTGGTCAAAGAGGGTGATGCGCTTGAGATTATCGGCATCCACGACACAGTGAAGACCACTTGCGTTGGTGTTGAGATGTTCCGAAAAACTTTGGACGAAGGGCGTGCTGGCGACAACCTTGGTGTGTTGTTGCGCGGAACCAAGCGCGAGGAAGTCGGGCGCGGTCAAGTGCTGGCGGCTCCGGGCTCAATTACCCCGCACACCCATTTCGAAGCTGAGATCTACGTGCTAACCAAAGAAGAGGGCGGGCGGCACACGTCGTTCCTCCAAGGTTATCGCCCGCAGTTTTACTTCCGCACTACTGATATTACTGGCGCAGTTACCTTGCCCGAAGGGGTTGAGATGGTTCTGCCGGGGGACAATGTCAGCATTACTGTCGAGCTGATCGCCCCCATTGCCATGGCGGAGGGCTTGCGCTTCGCGGTGCGCGAGGGTGGTCGCACGGTTGGCGCGGGGGTGGTAACCAAGATTCTTCAGTGAGCATCTTTGGGGGTGTTGCCGGTGTGGACATGGCTTCGTTTAAGGCCAGTAGCTCAATTGGTAGAGCAGCGGTCTCCAAAACCGCCGGTTGGGGGTTCAAGTCCCTCCTGGCCTGCGGCGATGCGGATGTGGGTGAGGCTGCACACGAGCGTGGAGGGTGCTGGACGGTGTCCGCTCTGAGTTGCAAAGTAGTGGCGCATGTCGGCTAGAACCAAGAAGAAAAAAAAGCCTGCTCACTCGGGTGGAAGCAAGCTGCGTGGCAAGGCCAAGGCGCGGAAACGTGCGGGGAGTCAGCACAGTAGTAGTGGTAGCTTGGCGTGGCCGATGCCGGTTGCAGGTGCGGGTGGCGATGGCGTAGATGGCGTAGAAGAGGCGGAGAGTGACGGTAGTGGCAGTGGCAGTGGTG
>JABABF010000258.1 GCA_014238345.1 Gammaproteobacteria bacterium | reverse complement strand
GTCAGATAAAGCGGATAAAGCGGATGTAGATGTAGCTTCAGCAGCCCCAGCAGAAAAAACCACGCAAAAAACGCCTGCCGCGGCGAGTACAACAACTGATGCTAAGCCGAGTGAGTCGGCAGCAAAGTCAAAGTCGTCGTCTGCGTCTCGCATCCAAGTCCCGGAGTCGGTAGCGTCAACATCGGCGAAAAAGAAAGCGCGAGCCAAGCCCAAGAAGAAGGTTGCTACTAAGGCGAGTGGAGGGGGTGGAGGTATATCGCCGCCAGCACCGCCTCCGCCTCGCCCAGAGTCGCAACAGCCCACTGTTGCCGCGGCTTCCGAGCCCCGCAAGCGACCGCGACCGCATCGTGCCGCCGAGCGGCCAAGCAACGAGCCGACAGTTGACCTGAAAGTCGAGCCGCCGAGTCCTGGGCGGCGGTTGTTGCGCCGCACTAAGCCACTGGCTCAGCTGCTGTTCCCCGTGATCTACCAGCTGGGTTCGGTGCTGGCCGGCAATGCACAGAAGGTGGCGTTGCGGCGTTGCCGAGCCAAAGTTAAGCAAGATCAGTTTTGGTATGTCGATCTACCCGCCACGGGTGCTACGGCCATTCGTTGTGCACTGGGCAATCATTTTGGCCCAGTACCGAAGAAAACCTATGTGCAAGGTGGCTTGCACGGTGTGGCAGAGCCGACTTGGCCGATCAGTTGGCTGTCGCCGCAAGAGTACCTGTTTGGCGGGCAGAGCCTGCGCCAGCCCTTCCCTGCCTATGCCGGTGTGGCGCAGGCATTGGATTTGGTCGGCGAGGGGACATGGTCCGAGCTATTCACTTTTAGTATGGTGCGCAATCCTTGGGATCGCCTGCTGGCGCTCTATCGGGAAGAGCGAGCAGAGGTGGGGACGGCGTTCCCTGCGTTCGAAGACTTTGTATTGGCATTGCCAGCATTGCGGCAGCTGCTCAATGATCCATCGTTGCCGGGGGTTGCTGGTACCGACTTGATGCAGCAGAGTCAGCTGCTCAACGGAGCCACCTTCAGCCATATTGCTCGCCATGAGAATTGGGAAGAAGAACTGCAACTGATCAGCGACAAACTAGAATGCCCGGCCTTGGCGAATGTTGCATGTCCTACTGAGCCGACACACGAGGATGAGGCAGGTCGCCCCTACAGCGAGTTCTACGACGATAAGATGCGCGATGCTGTGGCCGAGTTCTACGCCGAGGATATCGC
>JABABF010000257.1 GCA_014238345.1 Gammaproteobacteria bacterium | reverse complement strand
GGGCTGGTCGCGATTGCGCCTACGACGTGCCGTAGCCGCCCTTCGCCACCTGCCGCAGAGCTGCCTGCTGGCGCATTCACCCTGGTACCGTAGCGCCGCCATCGGCCCCGGCATACAACCGGACTACTTGAATGGTGTGGTGGCACTACACACCACTCTGCGGCCGCGACAATTGTTACGCTGGCTACAGCGTATTGAGCGCACCCAGAGACGGCGACGACGGCGTGTCTGGGGGCCGCGCACCCTTGATCTGGATCTATTGCTGTACGGTCAGCACCAAGTGCGCCAAGCTGGACTCAGCATTCCGCACCCTCAGCTCGGCAACCGAAATTTTGTCGTCCAACCACTGTGTGTTCTGGCTCCCCAGCTGCGCCTGCCTAGCGGCCTCGCCCTGTTAGAATTGGCATCACGATTGCCCGCGTTATTGCCGGAGCGCGGTCACTTACCATGACGGACGATGCCACTATCAAACCGCACCACCTCGTGATTGAGGGCCCAATCGGCGTGGGAAAAACCGAGCTGGCCACACGTCTGGCACGCACTTTAGGTTACCGCACCGTGCTTGAGGACGGCGCCGCTAATCCCTTCTTGCCCAGTTTCTACCGTGCCGACCGGCGGCGCGTCGCGCTGGCTACCCAGCTGTCATTCCTCGTGCAGCGCACACAACAGCTGCAGGTGCTACTCCAAGGCGACATCTTCGCGCAGGCACATGTGGCGGACTACCTGATCGAAAAAGACCGCCTATTCGCCGAGCTCAACCTCAATACCGATGAGTTCAAGCTGTATGAGGCTCTCTATGCGCGACTCAGCGCCGATTTACCCAATCCGGACTTGGTGGTCTACCTGCAGGCTCCCACAGCCTTGCTCATGCAACGCATCCATCACCGTGGCATCCCCTACGAACGGCGCATCCAGCGGGATTACATAGAGCGGTTGAGCGAAGCCTACAGTCGCTTTTTCTTCCACTACCACGCAGCGCCACTGCTGATAATCAACACTGCTGAGGTCAATCTGTTGCACAACGCCGATGACTATCGCGATTTTCTCTCCCTGCTAAATCGCGTCGACAGCGGTCACCACTATTTCAATGCTGGCGGGAGCGGCACCCTGTTCCCTGAGTCCACCTTCCCGTGAGTACTGCACGCATCACATTACAGACCCTACGGGAGCGCAAGGCAGATGGCCAGCGCTTCAGCTGCCTGACGGTCTACGATGCCAGCTGTGCACAACTCGCAGCCACAGCGGGCATCGAGCTGCTACTGGTCGGGGACTCGCTGGGCATGACCGTGCATGGACGCAGCGATACATTGGGTGTCACGCTGGCTGACATCGCCTACCACCTGCGCTGTGTGCGCCGTGGCAATCGCGGCTCACTGCTGGCCGCCGACCTACCGCTGGGCAGCTACACGACACCGGCACTGGCAGCGGCCAGCGCCGCCGAGTTGGCACGCGCTGGTGCCGAGGTGGTCAAACTTGAAGGCGGGCGCTGGCTCGCAGAGCAGCTACGCCTCATCGTGCGTTGCGGTATCCCGGTATGCGCCCACTTGGGGCTATGCCCACAATCGGTACATCTCTACGGCGGCTACTGTCGCCAAGGGAGCGATCCGAAGCAGGCGGCGGAGATCGAAGCCGATGCGCTGGCCTTAGAGGAGGCTGGGGCATCGCTACTGGTATTGGAATGCGTGCCAGCGGCACTGGCCGAGCGCATCAGTCACCAGCTGAGCATCCCGGTGATCGGCATTGGAGCAGGCTCAGGCACCGACGGCCAAGTGCTGGTATTGCAAGATATGCTGGGCATAAGCGAAGTGGCACCGCCATTTTCCCGCGACTTCCTGCGCGACACCGGCAGCGTGGCAGCGGCGATGTCCGCCTATCGTGCCGCCGTGCTGGCCGGAGAGTTCCCACCGGCGAGCGACTTGGCTCCCTGAAGCCCGCACCGCCGCAGGGAACACCACTTGGCGATGCAGACACACACCAGTAGTGCAACTTTGCGAGCCTCACTGGCTGTAGAGCGGCAACAAGGGCGCAACATTGCCTTGGTGCCAACCATGGGCAACCTGCATGCAGGACACTTGACCGTGGTGCGCGTTGCCCAAGCCCATACCCCGTGCGTTGTCGTCAGCAGCTTCGTTAACCCCAGCCAGTTCAGCGCTGGAGAGGATTTTCAGCACTACCCCCGCACCCCAGAGCACGATAGCACTCTGCTACAAGAGCAGGGTGTGGAGCACCTATTTACACCCTCAGTGAGCGAGATCTATCCCACTGGAGAGGCCGCGCACACCACTGTGGTGGTGCCCGAACTAACAGACATACTGTGCGGAGCCACACGCCCAGGACACTTCAGCGGTGTGGCGACCGTAGTCTGCAAGCTGCTGAATATCGTGGCACCGCGCTGGGCACTATTCGGTGAAAAAGACTACCAACAACTAGTTATATTGCAGCGCATGGTCGACGACCTCTGCCTGCCAACCCAAGTCATCGGGGTGCCGACTGTGCGGGCACCGGACGGCTTGGCGCTGAGTTCGCGCAACCAATATCTATCGCCCAGCGAGCGACGCCTAGCCCCTATGATGTGCCAGATCCTCGGCCACAGCGCCG
>JABABF010000256.1 GCA_014238345.1 Gammaproteobacteria bacterium | reverse complement strand
GGGATCACCACATCCACGGCGTAGGGATGATCGCCGATGCGCTCATCAATCCACGCCAGCTCCTGCTTGAGCTGCTCAATGGAGAAGCCGACCGCGCCGAGCACTCCTAACCCTCCCGCTTTGCTGACTTCCACCACCACATCGCGGCAGTGGGTAAATGCGAAGATGGGGTACTCAATCCCCAAACTTTTACAAATCTCGGTATGCATCGTTTGACGTGCTCCTGTTGTTCAACTGAATTCTTATGATGTCTGCTGAGCCGAGTCTCGAGCGGCGATATCCATACCGCCACCGCCGCGCCGCCATGCGCCCTCTGCCCACTGGAGCATTAGAGCCCCAGAACAATGCATCATACAATAATTGCTTGGCGCACCTACCCGCACCCGCCACTTAACAAATGGGAGGCACCATGCCCGCTCAGATCGATATTTCTGAACGCTCCGTGTTGGTGACGGGCGGTGCCCGCGGTGTCGGGCGCGGTATCAGTGAATGCTTTCTCGCCGCTGGCGCACAAGTGCTGGTCTGTGCCCGTAGCGATCTGAGCGACGACGAGATGCCAGTCGTCAATGGACACCGTGCCCTCTTCCAACGCGCCGATGTCCGGGACCCAGAACAGGTGGCGGACTGCATAGCGGCCGCCGTGCAGCATTTTGGGCAGCTTGATGTCGTGGTCAACAATGCCGGCGGTAGCCCGATGACCGATAGCGCGACAGCCTCGCCGCGCTTTTCCGAGGCAATCATTCGCCTCAATCTGCTGGCTCCTCTGTTTGTAGCTCAAGCGGCTAATAAAATCATGCAAGATCAGCCGGACGGGGGTCTGATCATCAACATCGCCAGTGTCAGTGCCACTCGCCCCTCACCGGGAACCGCCGCCTACGGTGCCGCCAAGGCTGGACTTGTCAATCTGAGCAAAACGCTGGCCGTTGAGTGGGCTCCCAAAGTACGGGTCAACGCCATTATCGCCGGGCTGATCCGCACCGAGAAGGCCGCCCTACACTACGGCGATGAGGACGGCATCCGCGCCACCGCCGCCAGTATCCCAGTCCAGCGTATGGGGCGACCCGATGACATCGGCCATGCCTGCCTGTATCTGGCCTCACCAACGGCCTCTTTTGTCAATGGTGGCGCCTTTGAGGTGCACGGCGGCGGTGAGACCCCGCGCTACCTTGATGCGCTCAAGCCACGCTAGCGCGAATGATGTCCTGTATAGTACACAAATATGGTGGCAGCTCACTGGCCACCCCCACCCACATTGATGCCGCCGCCGCCCGTGTGCGAGACTGTTGTATAGCTGGACATCAAGTCGCCGTCGTG
>JABABF010000255.1 GCA_014238345.1 Gammaproteobacteria bacterium | reverse complement strand
CTCAGCCGCGGTCGCTGGGAGGTTGGCGGCTTCGCCATCATTGTGCTGATTTGCCGCGGGCTCGGGGATGCTGTCTCCGCCGTCCTCTAGCTGTTGCTGCGTTGCTTGCAGCTGACGCATCGCCGCGCTACGCGATAATTTATCGGCCTTATTGAGCAGAATATGCACCGGCCGCATGGCGGTGTAGGCCGAGTGGAGCAACTCCCAGTCATTATCTTGCAGCGGGTGACGCGCATCCATGATCAGCACCACCCCACGCAGGCTACGGCGATGCTCCAAGTAGTATTCCAGATTCATACGCCAGCGACGGCGCTCGGCGGCGGCGGCGCGGGCGAAGCCATAGCCCGGCACATCCACCAGCCGCCGCGAGGCACTCTCATCCAAGGCGAAAAAGTTGAATAGCCGAGTGCGCCCTGGCGAGCGACTGGCGCGCGCCAAGCCCCCGACCGCGCACAGCGTATTGATCACACTAGACTTCCCACAATTAGAGCGCCCGATGAACACCACTTCGAACCCTTCATCGGCAGGCCACTGCCCAGCAGCGGCCGCACTGGTGAGAAAACGCGCGGTGTTGCGAGGGAAGGGGGTGGACATTAGGGAGGGGGTGCAGGATGTGGGGTGGTATCAGCATAGCCCAAGCTGGCAAGAGTGGGAGCTTGGCATGGAGTAGTCTTTGCTACTGTGGATGGGGGGGTAGTATGTTAATGTAGTGCGCCCCCTGCCCAGCATGGATGGCAACAAGTGGGGGTAGTGGGCGTGTGTGTTTAGGCCGTCGCTAGCGCAGGTGTATCGGGATAAGCAGTGGGCGAACAACCCGCCTGTGAGCTTGGTTCACTGAGGCACAGATCCAGTATAGTGGAAAATAGGCCTATGTATTTGAGTGTTCACAAGGGGGTTATAATAAGGGCATACCTTGAGCAATGCACGCCAGAACATAGAGTCATAACACAATGACCAGTAAGAGAAAAACAGCAAAAACTCTAAGCAAATTTGAGTTTATGGCGCAGTTCCCAAATGATGATGCCGTCCGTGTCTGGTTTGAGCGGTTACGCTGGCCTAAAGAGCGGGTTTGCCCTGCCTGTGGTGAAGCGGGAAAAAGCGCGGAATTGAAAGACCGCGCTGGATTTTATCGGTGCCGCCCCTGCCGCATCGTGTTCACGGTGCGCACCGGCACTGTCTTGGAGCGCTCACATATCGGCCTGAAAAAATGGCTATTCGCCATTTATCTTTTGCAGACTGCTTGCAAGGGCACCAGCAGTGTGCAGCTTTCAAAGGAGATAGGCATACAACAGCGTTCGGCGTGGTTTATGTTGCATCGCTTGCGGGAGGCTTGCGACATTCGCTCAATTAAATTGAGTGGCATTATTGAAGTGGACGAGACCTATCTAGGCGGCAAAGCGCATAACAAGCACTCAAACAAAGAAAGCTCCGGCGGTCGCGGCTCTGGAAGCCGATCTAACAAGCAGATGTTGCTACCCTACGCCGCGAGATTGCCGACACAGTCGAAGCGGGTAGCCAACTCT
>JABABF010000254.1 GCA_014238345.1 Gammaproteobacteria bacterium | reverse complement strand
GGCTGCTATGCATCGTGGAATACACAAAGGGCGGAGAAATGCTGTAAGTCGGCGGAGCCTGCGTGGCTTGCGCCGGTGGTTTGCATTGCTGCTATTTTTTGTGATCTCTAAAGAGCCGACAGTGCGCGGCGCATATCGCTTGCGTCTGCTATTGGGTTGGTTTGAGAGGCGGTATGGTATTACAGCGAAGGGCGAGCGATTAAGGCGAGTTCCCCCACCGAGGCAGCTGCCAGCATACTGTCTCTTAGATGCTGTTGAAGCGGTGCGCCAAAACGCCGTTTGAACTGCGGATGTTGCGCGTATAGCGCACGAGTCAGCCGGTACGCTACTTGCTATTTATTGGAGATAGATCCGTTAGCTGAGCATAGCCTCCCAGCTATTGTTTAGAGGCAGCCTGATGGCCGCTTGGATCAGACCATAGGTTCGCTGAGCATAGAGCACATGCTGGCCTAGGTGTGTGGTATCGGATAGGGAGTATCAGTTACAGGAGTGGATGCGAGGTATTAGACCCGCAGATGATAAATAGCTATCTGCTTGGAGTAATTTGACGGTCTCCAGCTTGCCATATTGTTGCTAGCATGGAAGCGACCCACCGATCTGGATATGGCTGGTGGCTGGCGAGGGGGAGGGGTGGCTATGGGTGAGTGCAACGGTCGAGGATGGCTAGCATGGTGCCCCATAGCGGGTATCGCATTACTCGAAGTGTTATTAGCTACTGCGCTGTTGGGTGGTGTGCTGTCGTTATATGTGGATGCCGGACGGTTTGCTCTACTGCATCAGCGTCAGGCCTGGGATGGCACACAGGCATTGCTGGCCGGGCATTCTTTGCTGGAGGCCGCCGTTGCCAATTCCGCTGTGGACTATGCAGGCGCCGGAGTCGTCTCCTCGCTAGATTGTGCCCGCAATGATTGTGTGCCACAGGCACTAGCCGACTGGGAATTGGCGCGTTGGCGCGAGGGGTTGCAGGCTGGGCTCAGCGGTGGTCAGGGTGTGGTAGAGCATAGTGCGGGTCGCTTGCGGGTCGGCGTCGGCTGGCGGCATTCGGCTGATGGGGGTGAGCAGTGGTTGTGGCTCGAAGGTCCTTGAACTCGACTCGTTGCGTGAGTTTGACCATTAGGCAGTCTAGTAAGGGTATCGTCCGGCATTGCAATGGCGAATTGAACAAGGTTGCTAAGGATGTGCTATACATCCCGTACGATGTTCGGCCATCATCGCGTACTCGGCCGTTGGCACTGTGCCCTCCTGCCTGTTGTGCTACAGCTAGGCTATCCACCCCCCGTTACTGCGGTGTCACATTGTTAGAGCTGCTGTTGGCAGTGACGCTGTCAGCGCTACTCGTCCTGCTGTCACTGTCGTTGGGGGTGGCAAGTTATCGCGGTTTGCTGTGGTTGCGTGAGGATGCCGCACTACAGGCATCCGCCCGCCAGGCGGCGCTATTGCTCGGGCGTGAATTACGCACGGCAGGGCACGGCCCATGCTGGGGGGTCGGTGCAGCTCAGGCTGATATTGTGGATGTTGTGCCAGCACGTAATTGGCTCTTTGGAAATCCCGGTGTAGAGGGCTATGGAGCGCACACGGCTCCAGTGGCTTTTGCAGCTGCCCGCCGCTCCGGTAGCGACAGCCTCGTAGTGCGCCGTGGCGCGGTCACCGGATTTAGTAGCCTCATCGCCCACGATACTGGCACCATCACGCTGAGCGAACCGGGGGTGTGGCGTGGCGGTGATGTGGCACTGTTAGTCGATGCCGATTGCGCTCAGTCAACGCTATTGCAAGTTGAGCAGTCCCAGGGGGAGCAGTTGCGTTACGGCACCAGCGGGGTGGCCGTGCCGGGCAATTGCAGTGTGGCCGTGGGCGGCGGTGGTCGCTGTCGTGACGGTGACTCTTTGGCATCGCACCATTACACTGCCGGAGCGCGTTTGTGGCCGTGGTATGCCGCCGCTTGGTACATCGGCAATTCAAGTCATGGCGACGATGCGCCCGCGCTGTACCGTGAGCAACTCGTGCGCGGCGGCAGTTTTTCGCGCGCCGTGGAGGTGGTGCATGGCATTGAGGACATGCGGCTACATTACGGGCTAGAGCTGATGGTGGGGGGCGACCGGCGCTATGCCACCGCCGACGAGGTGACTACCTTGGAAGCTTGGCCGCTAGTACGCAGTGTGCGCGTGGCCTTGCTATTACGCTCGCGCCGCCCAGTGCAAGCCACTCCGATATCGCAAGGGCATTTTGGCGGCCGACAGCTTCCCTACGACCGCTATCTGCGCCGCCGCCTCGAGCTACAGGTGGCATTGCGTAATGTGGCGCTACGGTGATGAGCGGGTGGTGGTCTACGGCAGTGCGTCATCCCCCTGCTGGGGTAGGTTGGAGGCACGCTACTCAAGCTGGGATGGCGCTACCGCTGGTGCTTATCTTCGCTGCGTTGCTCGGTTATCAGGCGATGGTGGCGCTGGGCGGTGCTGGGCGGGTGCTGGGGCAATCAGCGGCACTGGCTACCCGCCAGCGCTTGTTGATCACCGCAGAGCGACAATTGGCGGTGGTGCGGGATGGGTTGTCGGGGTTACTCAGCGCGGCATCGTGGGACGGCTCTTGCGCTGGTAGCCAGTGTTTTGATAGCCGTTGCACGGGTGGTTATTGCTTTCAAGGGGATTTTCCTGCAGGCACTCCAGTAGCGCGGTGCCGCCTCAGCCCAGTGACCCACTCGCCATGGGCCGACCCAGCACTGGATGTGTGGGAGACACCATCGCGGCATCTCAGCACCATCCAAGACGGCAATACATTGCTTTGGGTGGTCGAATTTCGTTGCTTCACCGCTGCTGCACAGCCGCTGTTAGAAGTGAGCTTGCGTGCCGATGCCCCGAGTGGCGAGCGGGTGCTATTACAAGCGCTGTGGTCCACTGCTGGCCGCCACAGTTGGAGACTGTTGTCGGGCACATGAGTGCCCAGCGGCGCTCAGCCTTGGGGCATTCTACCGAGATTGGGCGCACACGGCGGCGCTCAGCGGGGTTTAGCTTGATCGAGTTACTGGTGGTATTGGCGGTGACAGGAGTGTTATTGACAGCGGCCACCTTGGGATTTCGCCAGCAACAGCAACGTACTCGTCGTGCCGATGCCCGTGTTGCCCTGCTCGACCTAGCAGCGCTCCAAGCCGAGCAACGATTGCGCGACGGCCATTATGCCGCCACAGAGCAGGTGCTGGTTGGCTCCGACGGCGCACGGCACTCGCCGGGCGGGCACTACCTATTGCACATCAATCCTGCAGAAGGGGACTGCGACCCAGCCGATGATGGACACTATTACTGCTATGTGCTTAGTGCCCGCCCGGTGGGGGCACAGGCGCAGGACGGGCATTGCGCTGTATTTTTGATGGATCATCTCGGTGATAAATGGGCATTAGATGCCGACGGCGAGATGGGGGAGGGGTGTTGGTAGGGGGGCACCTCATGTTATCTGTTTTTAGACTAAAAAGTAGAATAACAATGGTGCTTATTCGCTAAAGTGAAATAAGTGGGGGCGTTATTCTTTATTTCGGCTAAAATACGAATAACGATCATGCTTATCTGTAAAAACGGAATTAGGGCGAGGGGGATACGATGTATCGCGGGCTTAGTGGTAGCTGCCAAGAGACAAACACGGTGGGCGAGCTAGTGCGCTCCTTTAGACCCGCACTGCTACCCCCCAATCCACCATTGGTATTAGGAAAATCATTGCTACCATTGCTAGAGACAGCATCTCTTGCCTTAGGTCGCCTAGACGGCATTTCTGCATGGCTACCCGATAAGGCATTGTTCATCTACGCCTATGTCCGTCGGGAGGCGGTGCTCTCCTCTCAGATAGAGGGAACACAATCCTCGCTATCCGATCTCTTGGTGTTTGAGTCCAAGTCGCTTCCTGGCGCACCCATTGACGATGTAGTCGAGGTATCCAACCATGTGGCAGCACTTGAGCATGGGCTGGATCTCATGCAGAAGGGATTGCCGCTGTCATCCCGCTTACTCCGGAGGGTGCATGAGGTGTTATTGTCCAGTGGGCGGGGTGGACAGCAAGATCCCGGTCAATTTCGCCGCTCGCAAAATTGGATTGGCGGCACCTGTCTGGGCAATGCTCACTTCGTGCCGCCAGTACACACGGCGGTTGCCGATTGCATGAGCGAGCTAGAGCGTTTTATTCACAACAAGAATGACGGCTTACCTATACTAGTACGGGTGGCGCTTAGCCATGTGCAGTTCGAGACTATTCACCCATTCCTCGACGGCAACGGGCGCGTCGGGCGACTGCTGATCACCCTGATGTTGATCAATGCTGGCGTGTTGCGCGACCCGCTGTTGTATCTGAGCCTGTACTTCAAACAGCATCGCAGGCGTTACTATGAATTGCTGGATCAAGTGCGACGCACAGGCGACTGGGAGGCATGGCTTGAGTTCTTCCTCAAAGGGGTTCGGGATACGGCCACTGGAGCTGTTGAGACGGTTCAAGGCCTTAACCAGCTGTTTGAGCACGATCAGCAGCGGATCAAG
>JABABF010000253.1 GCA_014238345.1 Gammaproteobacteria bacterium | reverse complement strand
ATTAAATCATTGAATTCTAAGCCTTTATTTAAGAATCTTTTAGCTCTTGAGACAACTAATCTAGAATTACAAGTAATTAGTTTAACTCTGTAATCTGAGACTTTCGTATTTATACTCTCTACGTCTATACAAAATTTGTTTATATCTTCTATACGCTTATTATCTAAGCTGTGATCCTTAAAGAATTTAATACTATCAGTATATACTCTAAAATTCTGATTCAAACGCTCTTCTGTAATGTACAGTTTTCGCATAATAGATTTCTTATTACGCAGGTTATTACAGTATAATTTCAGCTCTTTAAACTGTTCATCATTCTCTATTTCAAGAAATCTAAGAGTACTTTCTCTAGTTCTAACAGTTTCTCGTATGTCATTATTCAATTTCTTAATTGGATTTAATAAGTTCTGTACAGTAGATGACGTTAAACTAATATTAATTAGTTGCTCTAAAGTCTGTTCTTTAAATAACTTATTGAATTCTCTATTAATTTTTGAGATCTTATTAGCTGACGAGCTATTGTCCAGCTTAGTAGTATACTTAATAATATTACTAGGACTACGTTTTATAGCATCCTTCATTAGTAATATCTTCTCCCAAAAGAAATCATACTCACTACACTTCTTAAGTAGTAACTTCTTATTCTCTTCAATTTCTAAGCCAATTTTCTTTTCTTCCTCTTTTGTAATAGGATGCTGTTTGTCAAGGTCTTCTAGATAGATTTTTGTTATATCGTTTTCGGTCATAACTTCTCCTGATAAATTAGAATATAACACTTATTTCTATATTTGTACACCCTCTTTTCTATTTACTTTATCTTTTTATTGTGGTATAAAGTACAAAAGGAGTTTAAATGATTACTGAGACTACAACTTCAGACGCATATCAAACAATGTTACAATGGGTTTTTGAAGACCCACAATTCGAATCTAGTCCTAGAGGAATGAAGACACGTGAAATACTTAACTTCGCTATAGAAATAAGGAAACCGTCGTCTGACCCT
>JABABF010000252.1 GCA_014238345.1 Gammaproteobacteria bacterium | reverse complement strand
TCGAGCAGGACGCCGACGTGATCGCATTCATCTATCGCGACCACGTCTACAACAAAGACGCGGATCCGAACGACGCCGAGTTGATCATCGCCAAACAGCGCAATGGCCCCACTGGCAACTGTCGTCTGCAATTCGACGGCCAGTACATGCGTTTCTCTGAGGAAAGCAAGGAATACGCAGAAGATGCTGCCGCCCGCTATGCCCAATCTTATAGCGACAACGTCGGGGATGTCTAGCTAATCGCCTGCCGCCCTCAACGCGGCGTGATACACAACGGCATTGATTTCAAACCGTTGATCAGGTTGGAGCGCACACGGCGCGGTGCAGCGGTAGACTCCACCGCTGCCACACGACGAAACCACTCGGTGAAGAACAGCTGCGTCTCAAGACGCGCCAACCAAGCGCCTAAACACATGTGCGGGCCGTGACCAAAAGCCAGTTGTGGGTTGGGGTCACGGCGAATATCAAAGCGCTCCGGATCATCGAACACCGCTTCGTCCCGGTTGGCTGAAACATAGAACAACACCACCCTATCCCCGGCCTCAATCTGCTGGCCGCACAGCATGACTGGGCGCGTCGCCGTGCGTCGGAAATAGTGCAGCGGGCAAGTAAATCGCAACATCTCCTCAATCGCGAGGGGCAATAGCTCGGGCGCCTCTTCCAGCGTTCGATAGACATCGGGGCGAGCCATCAGCTCCAGTAAGCCGTTGGCGATCAAATTGCGAGTGGTCTCATTGCCCGCCACCGTGATCTGGATGAACAACGAGGCGAATTGCATCGCATCCACGGGCTCACCGTCGAGCTCAGTGGCCAACAGCAGGGACATTAAATCAGAACCCTCCTTGCCGCCGCGCCGCTGTTGGCTATCCATGGCCAATTGGTAGCCGAGCGCCCCCATGGCATAGCCCGCCTCCCGCGCCGATTGCTCGCCATCAGAGATGTCGGGGTCATCTGCCGCAGTTTGTAAGTCAGCCCAGTGCCGAATTTGATCGTGGTGCTCTGCGGGAATGCCCATCAACTCGCAGACCACTTGGGTCGGCAATGGCGCGACAACATCTTCAATAAAATCGCATTCGCCCATAGCGAGGGCTCGCCCCAGCAAACCGTCGATAATCTCCTCAATACGCGGGGTCATTGCCGCCACCATACGGGTGGTGAAATGGTGCATGACTGAACGACGTACGGGCCCGTGTTGCGGCGGATCCATGCCGAGCAACTGATGCTGGGTCTCTTGCAACAAATCTGGCGCCAAATCGTCGATCAGTACAAAGCCGCGCTGAGAGGAATAACTCTCGTAATCGCGCGACACCGCACCCACTTCGGCATGACGCGTCACCGCCCAAAACGAACCGCCGTCGGGATGGGGGTGTCGATACACTGGAGCGTGTTGACGCAGCTGCCGAAAATCCTCATAGGGTGGGCTACTCGCATAGCGATCCGGATCGTAGACATCAATTGATGACAGTAGTTCGGTAGCGATACTCATAGTGCACGCATCAATGCTGTGTCGCCAATGGCTACTAGACCGACGCTCACTAGTAGCGCGGGATGCAAACACTCAGCGCAAAATAGCATCGGCGGCTAGTGCTGTTCCTTGGGCGGCAACCATCTCCCGATAGCGCGCCAACTCGGTCTGGGCATCCGAGACTGCCCAGATCTGGCCATCGTCGCCGATGTGCGTCAGACTGCCCTCAATGACGAAGAAGATCACCGCTGGCTCAGTGCCATCGGCGGGCACCTCCAAGGTATGGGTAGAGCAGGCTGGCTCACGCACTACCGAGCCTGCGGTGGCGATGAAATCGTGTTCCCGATAACCCCAACGCCCCGACAAAGTATAGGCGGTCACGCCACCGCTGTGGCGATGTGTCGGCAGGGAAATCCCCGGTTGAAAACGATTCATGACCACCCAGGTACCAAAGTCGTCAGAGACCCGCAGTACTTTCATCTCAATGCCAGGAGCCTGCTCTACCCAAGGCAGCTCTTCGGCATTCAAGTGGCCAGCCTCTAAGGGTGTCTGCGGCAACGTCAGGGCACTTTCTGGCGGTGGTAGCGGGGTGTTGGATTCTGACATGGCAACCTTGCGAAGCTCGCAGTTAAATATGGCAATGCTACTATATTAGCGCAAAAGGGTCGCCACCAACGGTGCCTCGGTCGGTGTGTTTATGCCGATGCTAACTGCTGGTTAGGAGGCGGAATATGCCCAACCGTCTACGGCGCCACCTCGAGCTGTTTAGCGACCCCACATTAAGCGCCTCCCTGCGCGGTATCCGCTTTGGTCTGGAGCGCGAGGCATTGCGTGTTGACGAGCTGGGGCTACCCGCCAAAACACCACATCCAGCGACACTCGGCTCGGCGCTCACACACCCGCATATCACCACCGATTTTTCCGAAGCCATGCTGGAGCTCATCACCGAGCCCTTTGAGTCCCCTGAGACTACGCTGAGACAGTTGCAAGAACTGCTCGCTGTCAGCTGCACTGCACTGGTGCCGGACGAGGTACTCTGGGGCGCTAGTATGCCCTGTTGTCCGGCAGAAGAGCACGACATCGCCCTAGCCGATTATGGCTCCTCAGCCTCGGGGCGAATGAAAAGGCTGTACCGCTCGGGGCTGAGCCACCGCTACGGTCGAAGCCGCCAGATCATCGCCGGGCTACATTTCAATTTCTCACTATCCGAGGCTTTCTGGAAGCGCTACCACCAGCTGGTTGGCAGGCGCGAGTCATTGCGTGAGCTGGGCGATAGCACATGGTTCCACACACTGCGCAACTGCCATCGCTGGGGCTGGCTACTCGCCTATCTGTTCGGTGCCTCGCCCGTAGTGCCTCCGAGCTTCCCACGCCCGCACGGTGCTGGTCTGCGCCGCCTGAGTTGTGGCGATTACAGCTCGCCAGGAGCCACCTCTTTACGCCTAAGTCGCGTCGGCTACTACAGTGCTGCACAGCGACGCCACCTGCTGACACGCATGGATAACGTAGACAGCTATGCCCACAGTTTGCGGAGCGCCATCATCGAACCTTTCCCCGACTACGCCGCCATAGATCAGAGCCCTGCGGGAGAGCCACAGCAACTGAACACTGGTCTGCTACAGGTGGAGAACGAATACTATGGCCCAGCTCGACCCAAGCGCACCGCAATACCGGGCACACCACCGTTGTGTACACTGGCGCAAGACGGGGTCGAGTACTTGGAATTGCGTTGCCTTGACCTCAACCCACGCTCAGCGCTGGGGATAGACGACGATCAAATACTTTTTCTCAGCACCTTTCTACTTTATTGCCTCGCTGCAGATGGTTCCCGCCACAGCATGCGGCGCAACCAGCGCAACATGGAGCGCACAGCACACAGCGGACGCCGCCGCGGCCTATTACTCGAAGACGGCACACGCCAGCACAATTTGCGGGACTGGGGGGTGCAAGTGATCGACGGTATCAGCACAGTCGCTCAGCAACTTGATGCCGCGCACGGCGGCGACCATCATCAGCGCAGCTGCGAGCAGCAACGCCGCAAACTAGTGGCACCAGAGCACACTCCCGCCGCCCAGTTATTGCAAGACATGGAAGAGAGCGGCGAGAGTTTCCAAGCCTTAATTTACGCGCGCTCAGTGCGCCAGCGCAACGAACTGAGCACTATACTGACACCGAGAAAGCAACAACACTACCAAGCACTGGCGCAACACTCGCAACGGCGACAACAGGATTTGGAGCGTGCGCCGCACAGTAAAGACTTCAAGGCCTATCTGCACAACTACTTCGACCAGTACCGCCAACTCCCAGCAACTCCCGCGCCATGACCACACTCTCTTGGCCATCGCGCCGTCACAGCTATCAAGGGGTGGTAGCGGCCTGTGGCACTCTGTTGGCCTTTGGTCTCTACTTGGAGCACCAGCTCGGACTGGAGCCCTGCCCACTGTGCATAGTTCAACGCCTGCTGTTTTTGCTGGTCGCTGCCGCTGCCATTGGCGCTACTTGGCGAGAACCAGACAGCGTCGGCGAGCGCTGCTGGGCAAGCGCTTTGGCGTTCAGCGCCAGCCTCGGTGCTGCAACGGCCATGCGCCAACTGTGGCTACAGCACTTGCCACCCGAGCAGGTGCCGCCCTGTGCTCCTGGGCTGGACTACATGCTCGAAGTACTGCCTCTGCGTGACATACTGCCTCTCTTGTTGGCTGGCGACGGCAGCTGTGCCGATGTGCAGTGGAGCTGGCTGGGACTCAGCATTCCAGGATGGTCATTGTTAGCCTTTGCCAGCTTTGCGTTGTGCGGTATCGCTGGCGCACTACGACTTGCCCCTAAAGCGCGAAGCGTCTAAAATAAGTGGTTCCATGCAATTTAATTCGGCATCGTACAACGGTTAGGGGCTAAGCGCCTGGTCTGGCGCGCCCATTAAGCCTGCCACCTCCATTCCGCCACCTACTAGCATCACTCCGGCATGCCCTTCTCTGCCCAGCAACGCCGCGAATCAACAATGGGCTTTGACAGCACCACTGCGACCTTCGCCCTGCAGCCACCGCCGCTTTTGCCACTGTGGCAACGCCCGTTGCGCATCTGCTTACTCGGCTATCGCGCCGCGCCGAGGGTCGGCGGTCAGGGCATCTATTTGCGCCAACTGAGTCGTGCACTGATAGCTGCCGGGCACGAAGTCGATGTTGTGGCTGGCGAGCCCTATCCAGAGCTCGTTGACGGTGTGGGATTAGTGAAAATGCCTGGCATGAATCTGTACGAGCACGGACTCAGCTCGGTGCGTGGACATCACCTGCGCGAGTGGAGCAACATCGTCGAGTGGTGTTCAAAATTAAGCGGCGGCTTCGCTGAACCCTATGCATTCTGTCGCCGCGTGGCACACTGGTTACCGCGTAGCGGTCGCCACTACGACATCATTCACGACAACCAAAGTCTGGGCTGGGGCTTGTTGCAGCTGCAGCGCTGCGGTTACCCCGTACTGGCCACCATCCATCACCCAATCACCCGCGATCTCAAGATCGCGCTCAGCCAAGCGCCGAGCTATAAACATCGATGGCTGATCAAACGCTGGTACGGCTTTCTATCCATGCAGAAGCAGGTGGCGCGCCAGCTCGATACCATTGTCACGGTATCGCGCTGTGCCCAACGTGATGTGTCGCAAGATTTCGGTATCCCCCAAGAGCGCATCACATTGGCCTACAACGGCATTGATACCGAAACCTACCAACTGGCGCCACAGATCAAGCGACATCCCATGCGGCTGTTAACCGTGGCCTCTGCCGATCACCCACTCAAAGGGCTGATTTATCTGCTACAGGCGCTAGCTCAGCTAGCGCCATCTTTTCCACAACTCAAATTACGGGTCATCGGTCGCCTGCGCGATGATGGCGCAACCGCACAGCGAGTGCGTGAATTGGGCTTGGAAGATAGGCTCGAAATATACGACCAACAAACCGCAGCGCAAGTGGCCAGCCACTACGCCAACGCCACAATGGCGGTTGTGCCATCACTCTATGAGGGCTTTGGCTTCCCCGCTGGAGAAGCCATGGCCTGCGGCACTCCGGTGATCAGTTCATCTGCCGGGGCTCTACCCGAAGTGACTGGGGATGCCGCTCTACTGGTGCCACCAGCAGACAGCACGGCACTGGCAGAGGGCATCGCCGAGTTGCTTAAAGCCCCCGCCCGCAGGCGGCGCATGGGTGTGATCGGTCACCAGCGCATCCAAAACCACTTCACGTGGGAGAAAACTGTGCGCACCATGGAGGCTTGCTATCACAATTTGCTGGCAACCCGCGCCACTAGGAACGATAGCCCTCACAACAAAATGGTGGTCGATGGCGCACTTTATCCAGCGAAACTAGCTGTCGAATGACCGCCTTGGCGCAGGGGAGCGCATGGCTACTACGCCGCTTTTCCCCAGAATTATTTCGTCTTGTCCAGCGACTGCGCTCTATTTATTATTTACTGGATCACTCTATTCAGCGCCGCATCATTACTCTGCAGATATTAATTATTGTCAGCTTGGTTTTCAAAATGCTGGCGACTCTTTCTGCAATCCCATTTCTAATGGCGGTAATCAACGAGGATATCAGCGTCATCCCCGGGCTAAGCGCATTATTGGTTTTCTTGGATCTGCAAGAACACCACGAAATTATCTTGTTCCTGGGCTTCGGGTCATTCCTGTTGATGTTGCTCAGCAATCTCGTATTCACTCTATCAACTGTTAAAATTGCCCGTCTCAATATTCAGGTAAGAATAGATTTTTTCAGGAAATTATTTGACTATTATTTGGATGAGGGTTACGAGTTCCATTCTATGAAAAATAGCGCCATGCTGGTTCATAATACCAGCAACAAGCTGGTTCAAGCTATCAATGGTATTATACAATCTATTTTGTCACTAAATAGTAGCTTAATATTGTTTTTAGTAAGCATCGGCATAATGGTCTTAATTAATCCTCTGTTTGCATCAATGGGTGTTGTTATTGTTTCATCGCTGTTGCTTTTGTCCGTCAAATATTCCAAGCGTTATGCTCGCCAGCTAAATCGAGAGGTCGTGCGTAAAAGTAGTGATATAAACACCAAATTAATGGAGTCTATACGGTTACATGAAGACTTGACATTGGTTGGCAGAAAACGTGGTGTCAGTAGTCAGCTGAGCCAGCTCAACACTCAGGTCGCCCACAAACAAATGAAACTTCAGGTTATCAACTTGCTGTTCCCCATAAGTGTAGAAATGATTATCTATGGAACCGCTATTTTACTAATCACCGGTTTTTCCTACTTTTCTACGCAGCTAAATCTGGTGGCTAACATAGCTGCTTTCACTTTGATTTTATTTCGTCTTAAGCCCCACATTAATTCAGTTTTTACCTCTTATATGAGAATCCTTAACGGGTTGTCAAATTTTGATTTTATCGGTGCCGATTTGACGGCCAGCTTGCAACACACACCACATCCACGAGAGTTACGCCGGTTGCCCTTCAAGAGTTCTATCAACTTAATCAATGTGGATTACTACTATCCCGGTGTGACAGAGCCTGCGCTTAGCCAAGTATCTCTGGCTATAAAATGTGGGCAACATATCGGTTTCTGTGGCCCCTCTGGAAGCGGAAAGAGCACGCTACTTAAATTGGTGCTGGGCTTCGTGAGACCCTGTTCTGGAAAAATTATGGTAGATGATCAAGAGCTGGCGCAAGACAATGTACTCCAATGGTACAACATTGTCGGATATGTATCACAAACTTCTCGCTTCACAGACGGCACACTAGCCGATAATATTTTGTTGGGGCGAAAGCGAAATGATGTGGCTAATGAGCGCATCTGGGAATGCCTAGAGATGGTGCAATTGAAAGATTTTGTTTCCTCGCTTGCGGCGGGCATAGATACATTAGTGGGCGAAGATGGCATACAACTCAGTGGCGGACAGCAACAGCGTTTGATGATTGCACGAGCATTGTATGCCGATCCAGAAATTCTTATTTTCGACGAAGCTACGAGCGCTTTGGACTATGAGGTAGAAGCAAATATCATGGCGTGTATAAAAGAAATTTTTAAGTCTAAAACTGTGTTGATGGTCGCGCACAGAATCAGCACAATAGCCGATAGCGACCACCTCTATTTCATCGAAGACGGCATGATTAAAGAGAGCGGAAATTATAGTGAATTGATGGAAGAATCCGCAGCTTTCAACGCCTTGGTTACCGCGAGTCAATTGGAAGCCTCTGTGGAAGTAGCTGCCGATATGCAGACTCCCGCCGAGCCACGTTGACACGCCAGCTGAAAGCTCCGATGGAAACTGTAGACTTTTCGCATTTTGCTTCGCGCACTGGCGAGTTACTACTGGATGTCGGGTGCGGTGAAGGCCGTCACGCCATTGCCGCCGCCACGCTGACACCCGGGCTACGTGCCATCGCCCTAGATTTCAGCCACAATGATGCGCTGACCACCGCGGGTCGCTGGCGAGATCTACGAGCTGCTGATCGCTCGGACAATGAAGGAGCCACCGTACTCGCCTGCCAAGGCGATGCCCTGCGCCTACCGTTACCAGATAACTCCTGCCATCAGGTCATCTGCTCGGAAGTGCTAGAGCATCTACACGATTACCCACAGGCCTTACGCGAAATCCACCGCATCTTGACTCCTAAGGGTCTGCTGTGTGTCAGTGTGCCCCGCACTTGGCCAGAATGGCTCTGTTGGCAGTTGAGCGAGGGCTACCGCAATACCCCCGGCGGCCATGTGCGTATCTTCAGTGCCCGAGTACTGCGCCGTGAGATTGAAGCGCTCGGCTTCCGTTGCTACCACCGCCACTGGGCACACGCCTTGCACAGCCCGTACTGGTGGTTGCAATGCTTATTTTGGTCGCGACGCAAGCGCTCAACTATCGTGGCTTGCTACCGCCGCTGTCTGGAGTGGGATGTGCTGAACCGCCCGTTCATCACCCGCTTCATCGAACGCATTCTCAATCCCTTATGCGGCAAAAGCGTCGTGCTCTATTTCCGCCGGAGCTGATGACTGGCATCATGAAACACGCCACCCGCCCACCTCCACAACCCGCGCTAGACACACTCCACAAGACAGCAGCCTACATCGCCTCATGCCAACGCCAGGACGGAGCTATTCCGTGGTTTCCCGGCCACTATGTGGATCCGTGGAACCACACCGAAGCAGCGATGGCGCTCAGCCTGTGCGGCTACGAAGAGCAGGCGCAACGAGCCTACAACTGGCTATGCGACGAGCAATTGCCAAACGGCGCTTGGTGGAGCGCTCACCCCAGCGGTGCCAACGGACACGGCGCATGGAGCGAAAGCCATTTTTCTGCCTATATCGCCACGGGTGCTTGGCAACACTACCTCATCACCGATGACCAATCCTTCCTGTGCGAGATATGGCCAATAGTGCGCCGCGCCATCAACCATGTGGTGAGCCTGCAAATAGCCGATGGCACAATACCGTGGGGCATTGATGCCGCTGGCACACCGTTATCGGGCGCGTTGCGCGCCGTGTGTAGCTCGGTACACAAAAGCCTACAGTGTGCGCTGTGTCTGTCCGCCGCCATCGGCGATACCCACCACGACAACGACTGGCGCACGGCGCAACAGCGCTTGGGCGCGGCCTTGCGACGCGATGCGCCAGCCGATTTCGACAACGACGGTATCGACCGGAGACGCTTTGCTATGGATTGGTTCTACCCGGTGCTGTCGGGGGCTCTGCCTAAATCTATAGGGCGCAAACGGCTACTACAGCGCTGGGACGAGTTCGTCGTAGCGGGCTTGGGATGCCGCTGTGTAAGCGACCAACCTTGGGTGGCTGTGGCCGAGTCGAGTGAGCTGGTCATGGCACTCATCACCGTCGGTTGGAAAGACCGCGCCGCTCGCCTGTACCACAACCTGCATCTATGGCATCTGCCGGATGGCTCATACTGGACAGGCCATCAATTTGCCTTGAATATTCCATGGCCAGCCGAGCGCACCACATGGACAGCAGCGGCGGTTGTATTGGCGGGTATGGCGCTGCGCAACGAGTCAGCGGCGGCCACCGTGCTGACAACGACTCAAAAGTCCGCCCAGCGACTGGAGCTGCCATCCTCAGGTACGACGCAACAGCGCCAGTGACTGTAGTTGCCTAGAGAGCGTAAACAAACCTGAGGCCAGCGCCAGCTCGCGAATCTCAAAAGGAGCCCGCCCCCCCTCCTCCGGATGCTCGAAGACATCGTGGATAGCCAAAGTGCCGCCGGGCACAATGTGTGGCACCCAGCCACGGTAATCGGCGAGCGCCGCCTGACGACTGTGCCCACCGTCGATGAATACCAGCGACAACTTGCTGTTCCAGTGCCGTGCCACCAATTCAGAGCCAGCAACAATCGGCACCACCGTATCCTCCAGCCTAGCGGCCCGTAGATTACGGCGAAACTCCGGCCAGCTGTCCATCAACCCCGCCTCGGCATCATACAGTGCCGGGTCGTGGTACTCCTCGTTCAGCTGATGCTCCTCCGAGCCACGGTGATGATCTACCGAAAACAGCACCGCACTGCGCTCGCGACAAGCCGTGCCCAGATACACCGTCGACTTTCCACAGTAACTGCCAACTTCCAAACAGCAAGCCTGCAGCTCACAGGCGGCCAGCGCTGCGTGATACAAGGCCTCGCCCTCCGCTGGGTCTAGAAAGCCTTTGATCGCCTGTGGAGATATATCGTATCGCATCAACTCGCGCTCCCAACGGCGGTTATCCTCAAGACAATCTACAATATTCTAGCCAATCAACAACAGTGATAAGGAAAACCTGATTTATTGTCCGCTTGGAGCAGACCACCCGTTAGTAGTGTATTGCAAGCCTATAATTCAGGGTGAAATCTTCAATTTCTGGCAGCTGGGGAGTCACTAGAGCACATTATTCAGACTTTTCCTAAATCAATGTGGCGCTACTTGTACACCTCCGGTCTGACACTGGCTTGGCCATTGCTCATCACACGGCTGTTGTGGAAGAGCCGCAAAGATGCTGGTTACCGACAACGCTTGGCAGAGCGGCACGGCCTATTCCCACACCGCCCCCGCGCTGGCGGCATCTGGTTACACGCCGTCTCGGTCGGCGAAGTGCAGGCCGCACGACCGCTGGTCACCGCACTGTGCCAACGTCAACCAGACCGTCCCCTGACACTAACCACGACCACGCCCACTGGTTACCGGTTGGCACAAACACTATTCGCAGACAAGGTTCAGCTGGCACAGGTACCCTACGACCTACCACTGTGCATCAATGCTTTCCTGCGCCGTGCACAACCAGCAGCGCTAGTGCTAATAGAAACCGAACTATGGCCCAATATGGTGCACTGTTGCCGCCGCGCTGGCCTTCCCGTCTTGCTGATGAACGCTCGACTATCGGCCAGCTCAGCGGCCAATTACGCTCGCTGGTCAATGCTGCGCGAGATGTTCACCGAGCTGTCCTGTGTCGGTGCCCAGAGCCACGACGACGGCAAGCGCTTCGTCGCCTTGGGGCTACCCGCCGAGCGCCTGCACATCAGCGGCAACCTGAAATTCGAGCTAGTGCCCGACGCACTGGCGCGGCACCAAGCGCAGGAATGGCGTACCACTTGGGCTCCCCAGCAACGCTTGGTCTGGCTCGCCGCCAGCACCCACAACGGCGAGGACAGCGCCGTGCTGGACAGCCACTTGGGTTTGGGCGAAGCCTTGGCCGACACCCTATTGGTGCTGGCACCACGACATCCGGAGCGTTGCACTGAAATAGCGGCACTGTGTCGCCAGCGCGGTCTGCGCCACCAGCTCCACAGTGCCGGGTCACCAGCGGCCGACACACAAGTGCTACTGATAGACTCCATTGGCGAATTGCACGCCATGTTTGGTGCCGTCGACCTCGCTTTTATCGGCGGCAGCTTAGTCCCCGCAGGAGGCCACAATATGCTGGAAGCCGCCGTCTGGGGAGTGCCCGTCATCAGCGGCCCCCACCTGTTCAATTTCCACGACATCGCCACACGGCTACGCGATGTCGGCGCCTTGACTGAGGCACAGGACAGCTCGACCTTAGCCCCCCTAGTGCGCACCTGGCTACTCGATTCAACGCGGCGACAGCGGGCGGGCAAGGCGGCACAGGATTTGGTATACCGCCACCGCGGCGCACTGGCGGCACAGCTCCAGCTGGTGGAAAGCACCTTGGAAAAAGCGGAAAGCCACAAATCCTAGAGAAAATCCGAATAATACATTCGCCCAACTCGCTAGTCCTCAGCGATTGAAGGTTGCACCTTGAACCGTCGGCTTTTACTGCACTCTTGACCTGTTGTCTACTCCGAACAGCCAATAACTCAGGATTTCCTTAGGCAACCTGCCTATGCCTCAGGGCCTCAGGCGCTTTGGCAAAGACCTTGTAGCTGAGTGTATCGTCGCGCCATACACCTATAGGCTGTCGGCAGCTGTTAGCTCCAGATGTTTCCCGTGAAACATCTGCCCGCCACCTGCGCTGGGCGGATGATGCCGTCAAGCGCCGCTCTAGGGGGCGGCGGGAGCCACTAGCCAGCCATTCAACTCCTGCAAGTCCGCTCCACTGAGGCGACCAGCCAAAGCTTTGAGCTGCAACAGGCTCAAAATCGCATCATAGCGCGCCTCCGAGTAGTTGCGCTGCTCCGCATAAAGATCTGTCTCACGACCCAGCACATCAATCAGGTCGCGCGTACCACTCTCATAACCACGCCGCACTGAGGCCAAGGCCTGACGCACCGAATCTAAGGAGCGCTGCTGCGCCTTCACCCGGCGCTCCAAGATGCGCGCCGAGGAAAACTGCACCCGCAGCTGACGAGCCACTTCCCGCCGCTGGCTGTCGAGTAGTGCGCGTGACTGCAAATACTGTTGACGTGCGCGCTGGCGCTGAGCCAACAGACTCCCTCCGGTATACAGCGGCAAGCTGAGTTGCAAGGCCACGGTATAGCCGTCGTAGCGCTGATCTATCGCTAAGGCCTGCGAGCGACCATCCCGTTCGACTGAGCTGTATTGCACCGAGCCCGACAGCGTCGGCAACAGCTGACTACGGGCTGCACTGAACTGACGGCGGGCAGCGCTTAGGCTGTGCCGAGCGGCACGCAGCTCGGCGTTGTCTTGCCGAGCCCAACCGAGCCAAGTGTTCAGCACATCGGGTTGTGGGCCGCTGGCGGAGAAGTCATCCCGCAGTCTCCATAACTCGCGGTGTTCGCGCCCGGTGATCACACGCAACGATTCCAAAGCGGTTGCCAAACGATCTTCGTGTACCAAGCGATTGACCTCGGCCAAATCGGCGGCAGCGCGCGCCTCCAGCACCTCCGTAGCCAACACCAAGCCCGCCGCAAAACGGCGCTCTATCTTGGCGGACTGCTCGCGTAATGTGTTGGTCTCGGCACGCGCTGAGACCAAATTATCACTCGCTCGCAAAACTCCAAAATAGGCATCGGCCACCCGCAACACCAGACTTTCCCGCGCTGCGGCCAATGCGGCCTCTGCACGCCGCCCCTCGGCGCGGCTCGCCGCCCACAGCTGCCAGTTGGGCAAGGAAAACAAGGATTGTTGCAGCTCAATCTGATAATCCGTGCCACTGAGATCGGTGAGATCATCGACTTGCTGCCCATTAACTGCCCCGCTCTGCTCCACTTCGGTGTAGAGAGCCTGGAGTTGGAGCTGCGGTAACAGGCGGGCACGCGACTCGCCTATGGCCGCCCTTTGTGCCGCTGCGCTGGCCACGCTGGCTCGCACCACCGGATCCTGCTCCGTAGCTAACAGGTATATCGTCTCAAGTGACTCGGCTGCCCGCACATCAAGGCTGAGGCTCCCCAACGATGCAACCACAGCGAGCAGACACACAACCCCGCGCAGAGCTGTACATAGGAGCGCAATCGGCACCAGAGACGGTGCCGAGCATAGCGTGTGGGACAAAACCATGGCACAGCATTATATTATGGGCATACAACGGTGCCATCCCTACAGCCACCATAAACTCGCCAAACCCCGCCTTAGCAAAAATCATGCACATCGCTTCCCCTCTAAGCGGCTCCGCTACCTACGAGACCGGATTGCTCAGAGAGCAGCCCGGCACACGCCTGTGCCGGGCACAGTTAAGCTTGGCTCAGCACCTCGCTTTGCGGGATCTGAATTATCTGCGCCTACAGCGCTTACTGATGGCCGGTGGTGCACAGCGCCAGCACTTCTCTTTCGCCGCCCAGCACCCAAACGGCGAGGAACTGTGCCTGCAGCTACGCAAAGTTCCCCAAGGCGGCGGACGCTACACCGAAGCCTGCCAGTGCTCTTTGATCAGGCGCGGCGGCCACCCCCCCACCGCCTCGCTGGCACTGGCGCTACGCATCTATCACGACCTGCGGAGCGTCGAAGTAGTGGGCTGCAGCAAGGACAACTGGGCTGGCGAACCCCGCAACCCACCGCTGTTGCCAGCAGAGCGGCGGCGGTTGGATGACATCGCCGGAGAATGGTTCGCCTATTTCATTGATCGAGGACACTATCCGCTCGACGATTTCAGCCACGCCCAACCCAGCGTAAGTCGTCTACCGGGCGACGACTAGCCACCCGGCGAGGGCGGCGGCGCAGGCAGCTCCCCGCTCACCTCCCCAGCAACCGCTGCCTGTCCCAAGGGCGGCGGCGACAGCTGCCCCCCCAACAACAGTCCCACCTCGTACAGCAACCAGACCGGCACCGCCAACAGAATCTGTGAGAACACATCGGGCGGGGTCACCAGCATTGACAAGGCAAAACTTGCGACGATGACATAGGATCGCGCCCGCCGCAGTGCAGCGACATCGGCTATCCCCGCCTTGATCAGCAACAATACGGCGATGGGCACCTCAAAAGCCAGCCCAAAAAGCAGAAACAAACGCAACACAAAATCGTAGTAGTGGCGCATGTCAGTCATCATCTCAACACTGGCCGGCGTGACTGCATTGAAAAACTTAAACACCAGCGGCAAGACCACCGCATAACAAAACGCCGCTCCAGCGTAGAACAGCACCACGCTACAGGCAAGCAGAGCTCGCGCAAAGATTTTCTCATGCCGGTACAGACCCGGCGCGGTGAAGAGCCACAGCTGATAGAGCAGGTAGGGTGCGACCAAAAACACCGCGCCACTCAGCGCCAGTTTTAGGGGAATGATCAGTGGCGCTGCAACCTCGGTGGCGATGATCGACACCCCGGGGGGCAATAGACTGGCAAGCGGTACCGACAGCCACTCGTACAGCTGCCCAGCAAAGGGCAGTAGCGCGAGGAAGGCGAGCAATACTGCCACAGCACTGTGCATTAAGCGTTGGCGCAACTCCCGAAAGTGCACCGACAGGGGTTGCGGGGGGGCTTCGTCCGGCATCGACATGTCAACGGGTCAGCGCGGCGGTTCAGCAGCTGTAATGTCTTCTTTCTCGGGCTCTTGAGACTCCCCAGAACGCAGTTCGGCTCGCAATTCCGTGCGCAGCTTGCGCATCTCCAATTCAGCGCCATCCATGTCTTGCATGATGGCCTCATTACGTAGCTCGCGGCGGACTTCCTCCACCCCCAGCTCCTGCTCCACTTCATGCCATATTGCATTGAATCCACGCCGGGCACGCCCGATGAAACGCGCCAGCGCACGAGCCACCCCCGGCAGCTGCTCAGGGCGTATCACCAGTAGCGCCACTACGCCGAGCAATAGCAGCTCAGTTAGCCCGATATCAAACAAGTCGCCCTCGCCAGCGGTTCCCGCCGGATGTCAGCCCTCGTCGTCTGACTTAGGCGGCGAAGCGGCACTGTCCTCGGGCTCGGCACTGGCTTTGTCATCACCACCGCGCAACCCCTCGCGAAAGCCGCGAATCGACTTGCCAAGATCGCCGCCGAGGCCGCGCAGACGGCTGGAGCCAAACAGCAACACGACAATCCCCAAAACAAGCAATAATTGCCAAATGCCGATGTTGCCCATAGCCCTTACCTCAACTTCTGTCGCTGTCGGGTGGCTCGGCGGCACCTGAACGTCGCCGCTCCAGCACCTTGAGCACACCGCTACTATCTTCGTCCAAATAGGCCAACATCACCAAGCAGTGGAACCACAGATCGGCGACTTCGGCGCGCAGCTCTGCCCGTGCCACCGCATCGCCACCCGCTGTGGCGGCCTCCACCACTTTGGCGGCCAGCACCACTTCCATGCTCTCCTCGCCCACTTTGCGTAAGATCGCATCCAAGCCCTCATTGTACAGGCGCGCCGTGTAGGAACTGCTCACATCACCACTGCGGCGGCGCTCTGCCAACAGCTGGTCCAAGCGCTGCAGGATGTCATCTGTCATCACTAGATACCTCGGCGGTGCTGTCAGGGTACAGCTGATCAGGGTCAAGTAACACCGGGTCGACCACCGCCCAATTGCCACCGTCGCAACGCTGAAAAAAGCAGCTGACGCGACCGGTGTGGCAAGCGACACCGTGATGCACATCGACACTCAGCAACAGGGCATCGCCATCGCAATCCACACGCAATTCGCGAAGCGATTGGTGGCAACCTGAGGACTCCCCCTTGCGCCACAAACAGCGCCGTGAACGCGACCAAAACACGGCTCGCTCACTGTGCAGGCTCTCGTCTAAGGCCTGGGCGTTCATCCACGCGAGCATCAACACACGACCGCTACGCTGGTCTTGAACAATCGCGGGCATCAGGCCGTCACTATCCCAGCGCAGGACGCGGCGCGCATCCGCTGACAGAGGCTCCACAATGGCGGACACCGAATCGGAGGGGGCGGGTGGCCATTATCGCACACCTCAGCCGATTTGCTACCAGTACCACCACACAGCGGCAGCAACACTCGCTAGCCACAAGCCCTGCACCCACCTCAGGTGGAGCCGTGTACGGCGCAACGAACGGCGCAACCGTTGCGCCTCATCGCGCCGCCGCCCACCGCCATCCGCCACCAACAGCTGGTCGCCAAGCCGAGCGGCCTGCTCAACCAAGCCCGGCAGACGGCGACGCAGACCTCGGTAAACCGCCTTCGGTGCGAGGCGGCGCGCCATCCAGCGCCGCAACAGCGGCCGACCGATGACCCAAAAGTCAAGCGCAGGATAGAGCTGCCGCCCCAGACCCTCCACCTGTAGCAACGTCTTCTGCAATAGCACCAATGCCGGTTGCATCTCCATGTCAAAGTTGCGCGCCGTCTCAAACAGACTCGCCAACAGCAGGCCAAATTCGATCTCGCCCAGCGGCCGGGCAAAGATCGGCTCGCAGGCGACGCGTACCGCATCCTCGAACTCATGTAGCGAAGTATCTGGCGGTACCCAGCCACACTCGACATGCAATTCCGCCACCAGCCGATAGTCCTGCTCAAACACCGCCAGCATATTGCGCGCCAGATAGTAGCGATCGCTGGCGCTCAGTGAACCCATCACTGCGCAATCCAAGGCGAAGTAGCGCGGATCGGCTGGATCGCTGACATCAATATGAATATTGCCAGGATGCATATCGGCGTGGAAAAAATTGTGGTCAAATACTTGCGTAAAGAAGATCTCCACACCGCGCTTAGCGAGCAGCTCGAGATTGACACCGCAACGGCGCAGCTCCTCAATATCGTCGATGGATACACCCTTGATGCGCTCCATTACCAGCAGCTCCCGACTCGACTGAGCCCAGTAAATCTTGGGTACATACAACAGCGGGGAATCGGCAAAATTGCGGCGCAGCTGCGAGGTGTTCGCCGCTTCGACCAACAAGTTCATCTCACGGCGCACCGCCGTGCGATATCGCTCGACCACCTCAACTGGGCGCAGGCGTCGACTGGCTGGCACCAGCTGGTGTAGCCAGCGGGCGGCGGTGGCGAGCAGGTCAAGATCGCGCTCCACTAAACGCCCCAAGTCCGGGCGCAACAGCTTCACCACCACCGCCTCGCCGCTGTGCAGTTCGGCACCATAGATTTGCGCCATTGAAGCCGAGGCCAGCGGCTCCTCATCAAGCTGGGCGAAGGCCTGCTCGGGTGCCATGCCAAGCGCAGCGGCCATCATCGCCCACGCTGTTTCATTCGCAAAGGGTGCGGCGCTATCTTGCAGCTCGGCCAACGCATCGGCGATGTCGCCGGGCAATAGATCCCGACGCGTCGACAGCGCTTGGCCAAACTTTACCCCGATCGGGCCGATCTCCTCCAACATACCGCGCAGGCGCTCGGCGCGCGGTGCAGCATTCGAGCGCAACGATAGCGGCGATAGCCACAGCAATAACCGCAACAACAGCGGGCAACGCTCGAACATCGTGTCGGCACGGTGGCGCGCCGCAATATGGATGATGCGCCACAATGAGAACATGCTCAGCGCGCCGCTATCACATCGGCCAGGTGCCGAACGCGCCGTGCCAGCGCCCCGCGGAAATTCACCGCCGCTCGGTCCAGCGGCGGCACAGTGCCCGCTTCATCAACAAGAAATTCATGCAATTGGCTCCACAGCGAGCGCGTGACCTCACCCTGAGCGCGCGCCAACCAATGCACCCCCTGCCTCGCTCGATGGGCGACCACATCACCGCACACAGTAGCCAGAGGACGCTCCCAATCAACCTCCCGCAAACCGTGTAGCAATCCCGCCAAATCTTGCGCCGCCGCCACATCGCCGCGCAGCTCCAGCACACCGCCCGCCAACGCCACCCGCCAGTCGGTCGCCGTCCACAACTCAAGCCAAGCCGAGGCGTGGCCGCTCAACTCGGCACAATAGTTCTGAGCCGTGGTGGGCGTAACTGGCAACAGGCACAGCTGCCCACCGGCAATACGACAGACCAGTTGCACTGTCGGCTCGGTGGATGAGAACAAAAAGCGCTGCCCCTCCAGCGCCTCCAAGGCAGCACTCGCCGGAGCGTGGCAACGCAACAACCAGTTGATGGAAATCTCAAGCGCACGGCGCGAAGCGCCGCTACTACTCTGCCCCCCAGAGCCATCACTCATGCACAAAAACCGCGGTGGATGGCGACGATACCCGCGCTGAGGTTGTGATAATCGCAATCCACAAAGCCCGCCTCGCGCATCCTCTCCAGCAACGTCTCTTGGTCGGGGTGGGTGCGAATCGACTCCGCCAAATAGCGATAGCTGTCGCCATCGCCAACCACCAGCTGGCCGAGCGCAGGCAATACCCGCATTGAGTAAGCATCGTAGAGGCGCGTCAGCCATGGCGACGACACCGCCAGCTGCGAAAACTCTAAAATCACCACCCGCCCCCCGGGACGCAATACCCGCCGCATCTCGCCGAGCGCGGCGCTCTGGTCGGCGACATTGCGCAGGCCAAAAGCAATACAGACCACATCAAAACTCTGCTTGGCAAAGGGTAGCCGCTCGGCATTGGCGCGCAGAAAATCAATGTTGGCAACCAGCCCTTGATCGATCAGACGATCGCGACCTCTCTCAAGCATGGCGGCGTTGAGATCGACCAGCACCAGCCGCCCCTCAGGAGCCACCCGCCGCGCCAATAGTGCTGTCATATCGCCACTACCACCGGCCAAGTCCAACACCTGATGACCGGCGCGCACACCGCTCAACTCGACCGCACAGCGCTTCCACAACCGATGCAAACCACCCGACATCAAGTCGTTCATCAAATCGTAGCGCTCGGCGACAGAGCTAAACACCCCATCGACCAGTCGCGTCTTCTCGCCCGGTGCCACACGACGGTAACCGAAAGCGACACTCTCCTCGTTGTCCATGATGCGGTTTAGAGGATGAAGCGGCGCAATTCCTGTTCCTCGGTCAATGCACCGAGTTGCTGCTCCACATAGGCGGCATCGACTTCAAGCTCACCCACCCCCGGCTCCGATGCCGAAAACGAAACCTCTTCAAGCAATTTTTCCATAATTGTGTGCAGGCGGCGAGCACCGATATTCTCAATGCGCTCATTGAGCTCCGCAGCGGCGATGGCGATCTGTTTGATG
>JABABF010000251.1 GCA_014238345.1 Gammaproteobacteria bacterium | reverse complement strand
TTCGTCCTGCATTGCAGGTAAATCCGCCATTTGACAAGTTATATGGTGGGTCAGCAAAAATCAAGTCTGCGCACTCCTCCGGCAATTGGCTGAGTGTTTCCAGGATTTCTCCACAATATAGACGCACACCCTGGTCGGCAAAAAACGCTTTCAGTCTTTTCTTGCGTACTGGCGGCGAACCTTTCTTGCGCGCATTTTTCGCGATCGTTCCGTGGTTCATGCTCTACTGGTATCCATGGCTTGTACTCTGCCAGATATTGTAGAGAGCGCTCAAATGGTATGGGGGGTTTATTGGGGTGTTCACTCTCGCCAATTCAATTTGTGTAGGCTGGCTTTTAGGCATCACCCCGCCACCTTCCTCTGCTCCTCGCGATCTGCCGCCGACTCCGCCGCATCCGCATCCCCTTCCCGCGCCTTCACCATGTCCAGCGCCACGTCGACGATCATGTCTTCCTGCCCGCCGACCATGCGCCGTCGCCCTAACTCCACGAGGATGTCCCGGGTTTCTAGTTCGTAGCGCTCCGCCGCTCGCTCGGCATGGCGCAGAAAGCTCGAATACACCCCAGCGTAGCCCAAAGATAGGGTCTCTCGATCCACGCGCACCGGGCGATCTTGTAGTGGTCTCACCAAATCGTCTGCGGCATCCATCAGTGGATAGAGCTCGCAACCGTGGTTCCAGCCCATGCGATCCACCGCTGCGATGAAAACCTCCAGTGGTGCATTGCCAGCCCCAGCCCCCATGCCTGCCAGCGAAGCATCGACCCGATTGGCTCCGTTCTGCACGGCCACCACCGAGTTGGCGATACCCAGCGCCAAGTTGTGGTGCGCGTGGATACCACGCTCGGTCTCGGGTTGTAGCGCTGCGTCAAAGGCGCGGAAGCGCGCCTGCGTATCATCCATGTTCAATGCCCCACCGCTGTCTACAACATAGACACACTGCGCCCCGTAGCTCTCCATTAGCACCGCCTGCTCGGCCAGCGCCTCGGGTTCGTTCATGTGCGACATCATCAGGAAGCCAACCGTGTCCATGCCCAATTCGCGCGCGTATTCTATGTGCTGGCGCGCTACATCCGCCTCGGTGCAATGAGTGGCCACGCGCACCGAGCGCACACCCAAATCCCAGGCCCATTTCAGGTCTTCTTTGACGGCGATCCCCGGCAAGATCAGCGTTGTCAGGCGCGCGTACTCCAGCACATCGGCCACCGCCGCTATCCACTCCTTGTCGGTGTGTGCCCCGAAGCCGTAGTTGAAGCTGGAGCCAGCCAAACCATCGCCGTGTGCTACCTCTAGTGCATCCACCCGCGCCATGTCCAAAGCTCGCGCGATCTTCTGCACGTGCTCAATGCCATACATATGGCGGATGGCATGCATGCCATCGCGTAGTGTCACATCCTGAATGAACAGTTTGGCTCCTTCTTGGGTGATGGCCGTAGCCCTGCTTACTTCGCTCATATTGTCATGTCCTGCCGGTGTTGTCTGACCCTAGCGCGCCACATCAGGGATCACTCTGCAATCCCGTCACGGTGCTGTATTCGCCAATTTCAATGCCGCGCCCGCGCTAGGCGGCCTGCTCCACTTCGGCGCTAAACTTCAGCTGTGCTAACCGCTCGCCGGTGCCTAGTGCCGCCGAGGTCATGATGTCCAGATTGCCAGCATAGGCGGGCAGGTAGTGTCCGGCACCTTCGACTTCGAGGAAGATAGAGCTGCGCACCCCGCTGAAATCGCCGCGACCTGGGATGTGCAAGGGGTCTCCCGTACCGTGGTATTCAAATTGCACGTGCTGTTTCAAGCGGTAGCCCGGCACATAGCTCTGCACAGCGGCGACCATCGTGTCGATAGATGTGCGCAGAGCGCTCTCATCGGCCTCATCGCTCAGCACGAATACGGTGTTGCGCATCAGCATCGGCGGCTCGGCTGGATTCAGAATGATGATGGCCTTGCCGAGTTCAGCGCCGCCCACCTGCTCAATGCCGCGCGCCGTAGTTTGCGTAAATTCGTCGATGTTGGCGCGTGTGCCCGGCCCGGCTGAACGCGATGATACTGAGGAGACAATCTCGGCGTAGTGCACCGGAGCGACGCGATTAACTGCTGCCACCATTGGTATGGTGGCCTGCCCGCCGCAGGTGACCATGTTGACATTGCCCGCATCGAGATGCTCTTCCAGATTGACGACGGGTACGGTGTAGGGGCCGATGGCCGCCGGAGTCAGGTCAATCATCTGCTTGCCATGTCCGCGCAACGCCTCCCAGTTGTGGCGGTGTGCCCCGGCAGAAGTGGCATCAAAGACAATGCGGATATCCTCAAAGTCGGGCATCCGAAGCAGCCCTTCCACCCCTTCGTGGGAGGTTTCCACCCCTAGTTTACGGGCGCGGGCGAGGCCATCCGAGGCCGGGTCAATGCCGATTAGGGCGGCCATCTCCAATGCCCCGTCTTCGCGCAGGATTTTAATCATCAGGTCAGTGCCGATGTTGCCAGAACCGATCACTGCTACTTTGATGGCCATCGTCATTCCCACGGGCTGTTGCGACCTGTGTCGCAGATAAATGGCAACATAGCACAGATTCGGTGATTCGGCAAGCGGGGCGCGTGGCACAACGCCTGTTGAGGAGCGATTTAGAGAGTTTGCATCCCCGCCACAGCACAGCTGTTGACCGCCGTCCCGTTAGTTCAGATGGCTTGTGATTGGATCGTCTCGTAGATTGAGGGCGGTAGTGGGCAGTCCAAGGTGGCAAAGATGCCGTGTAGTAGCGCCCCTTCATCAGCCGATACCCGCTGGTCAGCTAGTACGGTCGCCGCGCAGGCACGCACCAGCGCTGGCTTGGCGCTGGGGCGCAATTCGCGCAGTGCATTCAAGGCTTGGTTCAGGCGCACGAAATTGGCATCCGGCGCGGTGTCCATATCAGCTTCAATGCCAAGCTCTGTCAAGCCTTGCTCAAAAGCTGAGCGCGCCGCTGTGGCATCGGTCTGTGCCGTATTGGCCAGCGCCGAGAGCAGGGTGGCAGCCTCGGCGGCGACTGGGGCGATAGTTCGGTGCCGCTCGCGCACTGCATACGAGCCTTCAAAATGAGGCTTCAGACTTTTGAGTAACAGCCGGTGTAGCGCCCATTCGAACAGTGATACCTCGCCATCTATCTGGATCAGCGCGATGATGTTGGCAACCAAGCTGCGATACTGCGGCTCGGACAGCGTTTTTAAGGTGGGGATGGTCAACTCGATGAGTGAGATTCGCTGTAGGGCATTGCTGTTGAGTAGCAGTGGATGCAGCTGGCGCACCTGAGCGGGCACACCGGGCTGTGCGAACTGGTCGATACGCAGCAATTGGTGGCTGCGCGACTGTTGGTCTGCATTCAACAACAGGGCGTAGATCAGGCCGCGGGCTCCCCATGGGTCATGTGCGGCTTCCCGTAGCGCAGGGGGGATTGAGTCGATGAGGGAGACGGCGTGAGCTAGGCTACGCTGTGAGGGTTGCCCGACTGTCTCGGCGAGTGCTACGGGGGACAGGCCAATCGTCACCGCTCCGGCGGCGAAGGGTACACCGCCGCCACCCTCAGTAGCGGCGGGTCGGGCATTGCTCAGCGTTTCAACTGGCTCTAGGGCATCGCTGAGTGGCGTGAAGTTGCCGTCCCACTGCGGGTCAATGGCGCGAATGCGCTGATCTAGCGGTGGGTGGGTGGTCATGGCGGTATTGCTGAAGGCGGACTTGATGCCTTGGCCAAACAGCATATGGCTGGCCTCGCTAGCCGAGGGATGGCCGATCTTCGAGCCGAGGCTCAGCCCGCCGATCTTTTTCAGAGCCCCCCCAATGCCCTCAGGGTTGCGGGTGAACTGCACCGCAGCGGCATCGGCGAGATATTCACGCTGGCGGCTGACGGCGGCCTTGATAAGGTTGCCAAAGAAAACACCTACGGCACCGATGGCTATGAGGCCGATACCAGCGGCGGCCATGGCGAGAGCCGCCCCACCGCCCTGGCCACGAGAGCTGCGGTGTCGGTGACCTGTCCCGATGCTTGCGCGCAACAGGAAATAGCCGATGTAGCCAATGAACAAGATGCCGTTCAACAGGGCCATCAGCCGTAGGTTAATACGGGTATCTCCATGGAGGATATGGCTGAACTCATGGGCGACTACGCCCTGTAGTTCATCACGTCCGAGGTGGTGCAGGGTGCCGTGGGTGATGCCGATGACAGCGTCGTCTGCGCTGTTTCCGGCCGCAAAGGCGTTGATGCCGCGCTCGTCATCTAGCAGGTAGGTAGGCGGCACTGGCACACCGGAGGCGATGGCCATTTCCTCAACAACATTGAGCAACTTGCGCCCGTTGGCATCGGAGCTGTCCCATTGCATGGCTCGGCCACCGAGCCCCTCTGCCACAGCTCTTCCCCCTCCGCCACGCAACATCAGGTATTTGAAAGCACTGCCAAGAGCGATCACCGCGATGCCAGCCCCGCTGAGTTGTAGCCAAAATTTTAGTGGCACACTGGCGAGTTGCACACTGACACTGTGCGCTGAGGGGTCGTGTGGATATAAGAAGATAATCACCAAGATATCAATTAACAGCACGATGGTCACCACGGCCGCGACGAACAACAGGGCGAGCTGCCAAGTTTTGCGCCGCGCATCATCTTGGGCTTGAAAGAAATCCATGGGTTGCAGCTACTATTGAGGCGTATCGCTACTGCGGGCACTGGGAGTGACCACACCACACGGCGTATTGGTCATGGTGGCGGTAGCCTGTTAGCAATTCCAGTGGCTGCTAGGAAAAAGAGATTTCTGGCGCTTTCTGCATGGCTTCGCTGTCTTCAAATTCCAGCCAAGAGGCATCTGCCCGATGACCAAAAGCCCCAGCGAAGATCACCGCTGGAAAGGATTGCTTGAAAGCATTGTAGGCCGTTACTTGATCATTGTAGGCTTGCCGCGAAAAGGCCACGCGGTTCTCGGTGCTGGACAGCTCTTCAGAGAGCTGGCGCATGTTTTGGTCGGCCTTGAGGTCGGGGTAGGCCTCCATCACCACATTCATGCGCCCGAGTGCGTTGCCCAGCACCCCCTCAGCGCTACCCAAACCCTTGATAGCGCTGGCATCCGTTGGTTTTTGTGCCGCTGCTGCCAAGCCTGCCGAGGCTTGGTTGCGCGCTTGGATGACATTTTCGAGGGTCTCCTTTTCGTGGGACAAGTAGCCCTTGGCTGTTTCCACCAAGTTAGGAATGAGATCGTAGCGCCGCTTGAGCTGTACCTCAATCTGGCTAAAGCCATTTTTAATGCGATTGATCAATAAAACCAGCTTGTTGTAGATGGTGATCACCCAGAGAATCGCGCCTGATAACACGACCAAAATGATGATAGTAGCAGTGTCCATGGATTTACCTCGCTATCGCTAATTGTTGGCTCGGGGGGAGCGGTGGGCTACTCCGAGCGACCCACAAATCCAACTTTCCCTAGATTTGCCACGAATTAATATATCACGGTGCGGTATTGTTGTTCCCGCCGTACCGCCGTGTTGTGGTGTTACCATGTGCGCGCTATCCGCTGTCTGCGGGTCGTTCGCAGTTGTCAGGAGGCAACCTATGTTGGCACTCAGAGAGCAGAAAATTCTTGTTACTGGAGTCACTGGTCAAGTGGCTGGCCCGGTGGCTCGTTCACTGGCGGGAGCCAACGAGGTCTGGGGTACGGCTCGCTTCCAAGATTCCGACAAGCGTCGCCAGCTCGAGGCGTTTGGCATCCGTTGCGAACCCTCGGACTTCGATAGCGGGGATTTTTCCGCACTGCCCCAAGATTTTGACTATGTATTGAACTTTGCAGTCGCTAAGCCCAACGATTTTGAGACCGCGCTGCGCTCCAATGGCGAGGGGGTCGGCCTGCTGATGCGCCATTGCCGAGCCGCCAAGGCCTTCCTGCACTGCTCAACGACTGGTGTCTACCAGCCCGCCGGGCACACCGAGTTCAGCGAAGATAGCCCGCTCGGCGACAATCACCGCGTGCTGATGCCCACTTACAGCATCGCAAAAATAGCGGCTGAGACGGTGGCTCGCTTTGCCGCCCGTGCCTACGAGCTGCCAACCCTCAT
>JABABF010000250.1 GCA_014238345.1 Gammaproteobacteria bacterium | reverse complement strand
CCGACATTCCCGGCATTGGCAAGAACAAACTGGAGCGCTACGGAGATATTTTTCTCGCTACATTGGCCGCTGACTAAAATGGTATTCATCCCCTCCGCCTCCTGCATGATCAATCAGGTTGCGTTGGGACACCTCTAGTTGGCGGCATAGCGCACAAAAACACTACCTAGCCAAGAGATCGGCAACAGGCCAGCGCGATCCTCAGGCAATAATGAATCCTAGCAAATCAGGATAGCCATTTGCCAATCGGTGTCTTGCGCCACAGTATCTCGGAGAATTTGCGCAGGTCTTCGATCTGCTTGACACTGCGCGGGAAAGCACTCTGCATCGGCTTGTTCGGGCTTTTATCAAAGATGATCGGTTTTAGCTGGGTATAGCCACGCAGGCCAGCCTCGCCATTGACCATGCCAACACCACTGTTTTTAACCCCGCCAAAGGGCGCTGCGGGAATGCCATAAGTAACCGTCATATCATTGACACAGACACTGCCGGTATGCATGCGCTTGGCCAGCTCGAGCCCGCGGGTGTCATCGCCAGTCCACACCGTGCCGCTGAGCCCGTAATCAGAGTCATTAGCCAGCTGTATGGCCTCCTGTTCATCGCGCACTTTCATCACGCAGAGTATTGGACCAAAAGTTTCCTGTTGCATGATCTCCATGTCGTGGTTCACATCAACTATCAGCGTAGGCAGATAATAGAGGCCTTGTTGCCCGTCGTTGCGCTTGCCGCCGACCAACACCTTGGCTCCCGCCTCAACCGCTGTGTTGACATGGCGCTCAATAATGTCCATCTGCTGATCCCAAAATACAGCGCCGACATCTTCGTCGTATCCCAGTGCTGGATCCTGACGCAAGTTCTCCACTCCGACTTGCAATAACTTCATGAAACGCTCGTACACACTGTCTACAACATAAATGCGCTCAGTGCCACAGCAGTAGTGTCCAGTATTCATGCAAGAGCCGACCACGGCACCTTGGGCAGCACGCTCAAGATTGGCATCGGCACAGACAATCATCGCATCCTTGCCCCCCAGTTCCAGCGTACAGGGCAACAGACGGCCACCGCAGATGGCGCCGATCTTCTTGCCAGTAGCCACCGAGCCAGTGAACGATATCTTGTTGACATCGGCATCGACCAAGGCGGCTCCTGTCTGACCGTCCCCGAGTAGCACTTGGAAGACATCCTGCGGTAATCCAGCTTCAAGGAACAGCGTTTCGACCAACTTGGTTGAGTGCGGTGTTACCTCAGAGCCCTTGACGACCACTGTATTGCCCGCCATCAACGCTTGACAACCCTGATTTAACGCGAGAATAAATGGGCCGTTCCACGGCGTGATGATGCCAACCACCCCGAGTGGCTGGAACTCCCAGTACAAACGCTTCATAAAGCCCAACACCCCGTGGACGCGCCGCTTCTGTGGTTTCAACATTTTCGCGGCGTTTTTGGCGTAGTAACACAGCGAGTCGCAGGACGAAAACACCTCCATCGTGTAGGCATCAGAGCGCGCCTTGCCGGTTTCACTGACCACTTGGTCGATGATGTCATCCTGCTTGTCGAGTACAACAGCGAGCATACGCTCCATGTAGCTGGCGCGCTCGCGGAAGCTCAGTGCCGCCCAGCTGGGTTGTGCGATGCGCGCACGTTGCACAGCGGCGTCAACTTCCTCTTTAGATGCACAGGCGATCTCACCGATCACCTCGGTAGTCACTGGGCTACGCAAGCTCAGCACCCGAGAATCTGCTGTCCCCGTGTCTGCCTTGGATTCAAAAATGGCCATGTCTCGCTCCTCGTGGCAATCTCTAGCGGTGGCATGCATCTAACGAATGGGATGATGCCCAAACTTCAGATCGCATGTCAGCAACGCTTCTTTCAACAAGCACATTATTATATGAGGTCAGAAAACTCTCGCATTGCTCTTTGATGTGGCGACTCTACCCCCACGGCGGAAATCCCCACAGGTGCCAGCGGGTCAATCGCCGAGCCATAGCAGCTGATAGCAGAGTAGCAACTGGAGACGGATCATGGCCTGGGATTTTGCAACAGAACCCACATTCCAAAAACAATTGGATTGGATGCGGTGCTTTGTCGACACGGACATCATTCCCTTGGAACTGATCTCCGGCGACTTGGATCAACCCCAGCTGGATATCCTGCTAGCACCATTAAAAGAACAGGTCAAAGCAGCGGGTCTGTGGGCAACGCACCTGCCACCAGAATACGGCGGTCAAGGCATGGGGCAACTGCCATTGGCATTGATGCACGAAGTCTTGGGGCGCTCGGTGCTAGCGCCTGAGGTCTTTGGCAATCAGGCACCGGACTCCGGCAATGCCGAACTGCTGGCTGTTGGAGCCAATGAAGAGCAAAAAAAACGTTGGCTCTACCCGTTGATGGCTGGTGAGCTGCGCAGTAGTTTCTGCCTAACTGAACCGGACACTGCTGGCTCTGACCCCACTACCATTCGCACCACCTGTCGTCGAGATGGCGACCAGTGGTGCCTTGATGGGCACAAGTGGTTCTCATCCAATGCCAGCGTGGCCGATTTTCTGCTCGTGATGGCGGTCAGCGACCCTGATGCACCGCCGCACCAGCGGGCGGCAATGGTCGTCGTGCCACGGAACACGCCTGGGCTCATCCTGATGCGCGATGTCGGCACGATGGCACACGCCAACGAAGATGGGGCATTGATGCGGCGTATCGGCGGCCATACCGAACTGCGCTTTGAGAACTGTCGGGTGCCATTGGACCACATGATCGGCGCTCCTGGAGAAGGCTTTCTCTTGGCTCAGAAACGCCTGAGCGGGGGTCGTATACACCACGGCATGCGCATGATCGGTCAGTGCCTGCGCGCTTATGACATGCTCTGCGAACGCGCCGCCTCGCGCCAGCTGCGCGGGCAGGCGCTGGGGAGTATGCAACGAGTGCAGGATATGGTGGCTGATTCCGCCAGCGAAATTACCATGGCACGATTGCTGACCCTGCATGCAGCTTGGCGCATGGATCACGTCGATGCACGGGAATCGCGTGTGGACATTGCTATGGTCAAATACCAAGTGCCGCGCATTCTCTACCAAGTGCTGGATCGAGCGATTCAGTTGCACGGGGCGCTCGGCTATTCCACCGATCTACCGCTTGAGGAAATGTATCGCCAAGCACGGGCATTACGTATCGCCGACGGTGCCGATGAGCTACACCGGCAGACCATCGCCCGCGCCGTATTGCGCGATGTGAAACCAGTGACAGGCTGGCCCACAGAGCATATCCCTACACAGCGGGCGGCGGCGCTGGAGCGCTTTGGGGTCTTACTGGAATCATTGTCGAGCAAAGCGCCTCGGGCGTAGTGATGAGTGCGCCCTTGCGCGGCCTAGAAGTCGCGCCCCTTTCCGCTTGGCTACAGGACAATATTGAGGGAACCACGCCGCCGTTTAGTTTCGATTTAGTTGCTGCTGGTGCCTCTAATCTCAGCTATGTGTTGAGCGATGCCCAGAGTAACCGCTGGGTATTGCGGCGCGGCCCCGTAGCGGCGCGCTTGGCCACCGCCCACGATATGTCTCGCGAGTGGCGAGCCATCACTGCTCTCGCGGCGGTGGAGGGTGTCCCCGTGCCTATGGCCACCGCCTTTTGTAATGATACGGCGGTCACTGGTGCCACCTTTTATGTGATGGAGTACGTCGATGGCCAAATTCTGCGCAACCTGACTACAGTGGAAGAAACAGCGCTGGACGCCGCCGCCTGTAAATTAGCCAGTGATTCGCTGGTCGATGTGCAGGTAGCACTGCATCAGGTGGAGCCCGCTGCTATCGGCCTCGACAATTTCGGGCACGAGGGCGATTATGTCGAGCGCCAGCTGCACCGTTGGTTGCGCCAAGTGGATCAGTCCACCCACTCTCCATCACCGACACTACTGGAATTAGGCGAGCGACTCGGTGCGCTCAATCCCGGCCCCCAAGCGCCAACGACCCTAGTGCACGGCGACTATCGTTTTGACAATGTTGTACTCGGTGCGGATCATCGCGTGGCCGCCGTGCTGGACTGGGAACTATGTACCATCGGCGACCCGGTAGCTGATTTTTTCTGGTCACTGCTGTATTGGGCAGATCCCGACGACAAGGTGGTGTGTATCCCCAATTCACCGACCCTACATCCGCATTTTGTTCGCCGAGCAGACATTGCCCGAAGCTACAGTGAACGAAGTGGCTTTGATCTGTCCGCCGCCCATTATTTCCACGCCTTTGGCTACTGGAAAATGGCCTGCATTATCACCGGTGTCCTCGCCCGCATAAAACGCGGAGCGGGAGGGGGGATGCGCGTTGATCAAAGTCACCGAGGAATCCAGAAGATGATCGACAATTATCTCGAGTACAGTCGGTTACACTTAGCACAGTTTTGAACGCACCTGTGCAAGCGCTCTTAGCTCTTAGAGTGCCAACGCAGCTTGAGAGAACACAAATCATGACCATCATCACCCCATTTGACGATTACTGCATCCATCAGAGCGAAGAGCCACTGGCAATGCCCACTCAGAGCGACCGCAATTTCTATGATCGCTACTGGTTCAATGGTTACAACACCGAGGGCACCAAAGGTGACGACGACTACTTTTTTGAAATAGGTCTCGGAGCCTATCCAAACCGCTATGTCATGGATGCCCATTTCAGTGTGGTGATCAACGGCATACAGCACAGTTTTCACGGCTCAAGACGTTGCCCAGCAGACCGCAGTCAAATGGATATCGGCCCATTACATTTGACGGTAGAGCAACCACTGCGCCAGCTGCGTCTGCGCATAGACAAAAATGACACCGGCATCAGCTGCGATTTGTTATTCAACGCGAACACGGCACCCATGGTAGAGCCAAAAAATCTGCTGTGCCGAGATATTCGCCGCATTATGTACAACAGCCGCTTCACTCAATTCGGTCATTGGAGTGGCTGGATTGAAGCGGGCGGTAGCCGAGTCGAGGTGCGCGCCGAGATCTGTCTTGGCGCACGCGATAAATCGTGGGGGGTGCGCCCAATGGGAGAAACTGAGGGCGGTGCGCCCCCAGAGGATCAGCCAGAGCCGCGGGTGTATTGGGTGTGGTCGCCGATCGCTTTTGATGATGTCTGCACTCAGTTTGGCTCTTTTGAAGATGCCGATGGCCATCCAACACAGCTGAGCGGTTGCATATTGCCACGCTATGCGAACGGTGCGGATATTCCCGAAGCTGGAGATCCCGGCCTGCGCGAAATGCAAACCGTGCGCCACCGTATCGTGTGGAAACCCGGCACCCGGCACCCGCGTTCAGTCGAGCTAGATTTTTGTGAAGCCGATGGCACAGTGCACCGCATTAGTGCCGAAGTAGATGGCCACTTCCACATGCATGGCATCGGCTATCAACATCCAGAATGGGGGCATGCCATCTGGCATGGCGAAAGCAAGATCGCTGCGGAGCAATGGCGCTTAGATGAACTCGATCCACTGGCCTTCCACCATATTCATATCCACTCCAGATTGCGTGCCCGCATGGGAGACAAAGAGGGGCACGGCATTTTAGAAACCATGGTGTTGGGTTCCCACACACCCTCCGGATTCGTCGATTTTCTCGACGGTGCGGCCGAATAAAACACCTAGGGAAAGCCTGATTTATTTGCGGCTTGGAGCGGAAAACGGCTCCTATAGTGTATCTAAGGATCTACGGTTTAAAGGTGAAATCTTCAATCTCCGGCAGCTCGAGAATAGGCAGAGTACATTATTCCGGATCTCTCCCAGAGAATTTAAATGGCGATACAACCGTACAACCGCTCCGCCATAGCTTGAGCTGCAAACGCGATTGCAATTAAATATTTATAATGTCGTATAATGCCACTCTGCAATGCTTACTTAAGCCTCGGCAATAGCTAGCAGAGCATGCACAAGCAGTTGTGTTCGCAGATCAAATGTAATGATTTGGCGCACTTCAAACTCTGATTTATGCCGAGATTGAACGATCTGATAACTGAATTACCAAGGAGAAAACTCTAATGCCCGCAGCCAAAGCCAAAAAGAAACCAGCTCGAAGAGGTCGTCCGCCGGGTAGCAAAAATGTTGCCAAATCGACAGCCGTAGCCAAATCGACAGCCGCGGCCAAAGTTCCGGCTCGCCGAGGTCGCCCACCGGGTCGAAAAAATGTTGCCAAATCGGTAGCCGCAACCAAAGTTCCAGCTCGCCGGGGTCGCCCACCGGGTAAAAAAGCAACAGCCAAAGCCAAAGCTGTCGCCCAACCGGCAATTCAGCTGGTAGCGCCACAGCTGGACAGCGCTACACAACAAGTAGAAAAAACGCGGCAAGCGACACAGCGGGGCATCGAGCGACTACAACGCCATCGTACCGCTGTGACCACCGCCAAAGCACGCCACGAAAAAATTGGTAGCGCAACGACTCGCAAAGGGCTGAGGAAAGCACGACAAGTAGCCGAACAATCAGCTGAGGCCTTACTGAAAGCACGCGCCGCACAGGAAAAATCCAAGCTTGAACTGCGCGCAGCACAACACGAAGCCGCCTCTACCCAAAAATTGCAAAAGTTACAGGAAGCCACTGACAAGGCACTGGTGAAACTTGAGAAGCGCTTGGTAGCCTCCACTAAGCAAGCATTAAACGCCGCGCAAGCTGCTTGGGAAAAGCGCTGGCGCAAGCAACGAGAGAAACTCGACCAACGCAAGCTGAGCCAAGCAAAGCGTCGCTCGGCTCAGAACATCAAAAAAATCGAAACTAAGCTGCGAGCCGCTGCGGCCAAGGTGGCTACTGGTCAGCGCCGTCGTCGTCGCTCCGCCTCCTGATACATTCAGCTCGGCGCGGCGGCCAAGCGCTCTTCAACGCGTAGACCTCACTCAGCGCGACCTCAAGGCGACTCAATGCCGGTGGCGAGTGTGCCACTAATTGTCGCCCTGCCTGTGCGCCGTCGGTCGCCAGCCATGCCACCACTTGGCCGCGGCATTGCTCTAGGCAATAACGGCGTCGCACCGCGTGCATCAGAAAACAGAGGTGTAGTCACCGGTAACTGTCATGGGCTACAGCGAGCTGACCTCCGCTATCGGCCAACGCCGCTCCCAGCTTGGTCGCCAACTCCGGCGGCAACAGTAGCATCCGTGGGGCAGACCAGCAACCCGCGAGCAACACAGCTTCAATGTGGCGAACACACCGGCCAGTGGCTCTGCAAAGTCGGCCATCGTGTCGCCAATAACCTCACAATTGAGCAGCTCTCAATAACATGCAGAATTGTGCTTACAACTGATTATCAGGCTATTGACCTACGGGCGAAATCGCGCGGCGGTGTGCCAGACGAGCGGCTACCCACACCACGCGATCAACCTTTTATTACCACCATCAGAGCGTTGCCCACGGCCATCACACAAAATCAATCCACTCAGCAATTATGGTGTGAACTGATACCATGAGAGCACCTCGCTTATTGGCATTGAGCGCCTCCGCCACTGGAGCCTCTGCCGCCTTAATGGACAGCAATGGCGAGTGTCGACAACTCGACGTCGCGGGCACACGCGGCCAAGCAGCGCAGCTGCTGAACTCAGCGCAACAGCTATTGTCTACCGCCGATTGGCGCTTGGCGGATCTCAACGCGCTGGTATTGGCCTGCGGCCCAGGCCCTTTCACCAGTCTGCGCGTCTCGGCTGGCGTGGCTCAGGGATTAGCACTCGGCACCGACTTGCCTATCGTCCCAGTATCGTCACTGGCGACCGTGGCGCAAGGCGCATTGCGGTGCGAGCTGCCCCTCGGCGTGCAATGTGCCCTAGTGCTGTGCCACGCACGTAGTGGACAATGGTACCGGGGAGCCTTTAGCCTCAATACAGCCACCACCAGTATTGCCGAGATGGCTACCGATGCCCGTTGCGGCACGAACACCCTGGCGTTGCCGGAAACTTGGGCATGGCCGCACTGCATTGGCCTCGGCGATGGCTGGCGGCAACCGCCAACGGCTGTGCGACGCTGCCTACAAGTCCTGCCCGAGGCACGACCCGAGGCACGCGATGCGGTGCAGCTCGGCGCACTCAGCCTCGCCACTAACAGCGAGGCGGCCATCGCCCCCGAACTCGCGGTGCCGAACTATCTCTGCGGCGAGGAGGCGTGGCAGCCAGCGCCCACGCCTTGGCTCACAGACAGCAGTCATTAAAGCGCTATGAACACCTTGCAATCTCTGGTGATGGCCGTCATCCAAGGCCTGACAGAGTTCCTGCCTATATCCAGCACAGCGCACTTGCAACTGCCGCATCTCCTGTTTGACTGGCCTGCGTCGGGGCTGTTATTCGATGTCGCCACACACCTGGGCACCTTGGCCGCCGTGTTGCTGTATTTTCGCCGCGAGCTGTGGAGAATGGCGCAGGCGGCCAGTCATGCGCTGTACTATCGCCGCCTATGTGCCGACAGTCGCCTGTTACTGATGCTGGCCTGCGCCAGCTTACCAGTGATGCTGGCTGGACTAGCCGCTCAGGCCAGCATCAGCTACCAGATATGGCGCCAAGAGCCAGGGTTGATTGCGCTGGCGACAGCGCTGTTTGCGCTACTACTGTGGCGCGCCGATGTGCTGAACCGGCGGCGAGAAGCGAGTGCGCGGCGCTGTATCAACGACATGAGCTGGCGCGATGCGCTGATCATCGGACTGTTTCAAGTGTGCGCGCTGGTACCTGGCACCTCGCGCGCTGGTGTCAGCTTAAGCGCTGGCCTATTACTGGGTTTTGAGCGCAGCTTCGCCACCCGCTTCGCCTTTCTACTGGCGATCCCAGTGATCCTCGCCGCCACTGCGCTGGAGTTGCCGAGCGCCTACTCCCTGCGGCACGGCGAAATCACTTGGGGAACGCTGGCCGCAGCTACTGTGCTGGCAGGCACCGTCGCCTACGCCACCATCGCTTGGTTCATGTCCCTGATCGAGCGCGTCGGACTGCTGCCCTTCGTAGTCTATCGCCTCGCACTGGCCGCACTGCTGGGGTGGCTGGCCTTGGGCTAATCACTGCTGCGTATAACGCATCAAATCGCTTTCGCAATTCTGGATCCAAGCGCCAATCAATCAACTCTTCAGGCACCCGAAAATGCACCGCTATGTCATGGTGATTCTTCCCCTCCGCCTGCATCTGGTCCAGTTCATTAGATTGCGACTCCGGCACCAATAAACTGGGAGCGGCATATCTGGGCGGAAAACCTGTAAGTCTTTCAAACTCCGAATCTGATCCTTCATATCCTCCAGAAAAGTCAGGCGCGATACCTGCATTGGAGCCGCTAACAAGACATAAGCCAGCTGCGGCACCAGCAAAGGTTCATGACTGCCTTATCCTGTAGGTAGAGTATCTTTATCGGCTTACAAAACAAAGTGAGACTACGCAGCTCCTGCCAAATCTCTACCGATGTCAATCCCTTGGATAATTCCGGCAATGGCTCAGGCCAGTCTTTATACGCCTCCACTCCACCTGACCACACCTTCATCCAACTAACCTTAAATAGAGGTATCACTTCTGCCTTCAATCACTTTGATCAGACCATTGCGAATTTTTGGCTCCTTCCTCTCCTGGCTAATACGGATTTTCTGGTCGCCCGGTGAGTTCTCTTCGATCGTATAGTCACTATCTAACAACGGAAAGCCTACTAGAATAGGTGGCGGAGGTTGTACATCCTT
>JABABF010000249.1 GCA_014238345.1 Gammaproteobacteria bacterium | reverse complement strand
AGGGGTTTTGGGGATCGACCAAGATCGGGGGCGCAAGGGGTCGAGAAATGGCATAGCGAGGGGCGGGAGAGATGTCAAGCATCAAATGGTGGGTCAATGGTATCCCATTTGATGACCCATAGGTCTTATGACTGAACACATACCGGCCATTTTCAGAAAAAGCGGCCATCATGGAATGTTTCATCACACTTAGCCTGAACTGTGCAGGCTCTCATTAATGTTGTATCTAAGCAGAATATCGCCGATAATGTAGGCCATATTCACCTGTCTATAAGGCAACCTACCGCCTCAATGAGTTACCAAGTACTGGCGCGTAAGTGGCGGCCGCGCAATTTTTCACAGGTGGTCGGGCAAGAGGCGGTGGTGCGTGCCCTAAGCAATGCCTTGGAGCGCGGTCGTCTCCACCATGCCTATCTGTTCACTGGCACGCGTGGGGTCGGCAAGACTTCGCTGGCTCGTATCCTGGCGCGGTGCTTCAATTGTGAGGGCGGTGTGACGGCGGAGCCCTGTGGTGAATGCGCCAATTGCCGCGATGTTGATGCTGGGCGCTTCCCCGACTTGTTGGAAGTAGATGCCGCCTCGCGCACCCGTGTTGAAGATACTCGGGAATTGTTGGATAAAGTGGCCTATGCGCCGAGTCGGGGGCGCTTTCGGGTCTATTTGATTGACGAGGTGCATATGCTCTCCGACCACAGCTTCAATGCGCTGTTGAAGACGCTGGAGGAGCCGCCTGAGCATGTCCGTTTCCTGCTCGCCACCACCGAGCCGCGCAAGCTGCCAGCCACGGTGCTGTCGCGCTGTCTGCAATTCCATTTGCGTCACTTGGAGCCAGCGGAAATAGTGGGTCAGTTACAGCGGATACTCGCCGCCGAGGAGGAGCCTGTTGAGGCCGAGCCCGAGGCGCTGGAGGCGCTGGCTCGCGCCGCCGATGGCAGTATGCGCGATGCGCTGAGCTTGTGCGATCAGGCCATCGCCCATGGCGGTGGTCAGCTGGCGGCGTCTCAGCTGCGGGAGTTGCTCGGCACGGTGGGGCAGGATCGGGTGTGGGCATTGTTAGAGGCTCTGCAACTCGGGGATGGCGCGGCACTATTGGCCGAGGTGGAGCAGTTGGCGGCCTTGTGTCCCAACTACCGGAATCTGTTGGTGGAGTTGTTGGCATGTCTGCATCGCATTGCCGTGGAGCAGGCGGTGCCAGGTAGTGGCGATGCGCGCTACGCCGATTGGGCGAAGCGTTTGGACCCCGAGACAGTGCAGCTGTTTTATCAGGCGGGGGTGATCGGTCGGCGCGATTTCGAGCTGGCTCCCAATCCCCGCTGTGCACTGGAGATGAGTCTGTTGCGGATGCTGAGTTTTCGTCTGCCTCCCACTGGGTCGACAGCTGTTGCCACACCGGCGAGTTCAACCCCAGCCGCCGATGCCGGCTCTGCGGCACCAGCCACCGGGGAGGATCGCGAGGCGGGGGCGCAGGCATCAGCGCCGCCACCCTCGCCGGACACTGCCAGCACCGCTCCAAAATCCACTCCTGAACACGACCAGCTGCCGGTAGCAAAGCAGGTAGATGAGCCAGTAGAGGAGCCAGTAGAGGAGCACTCACCAGAGCCCGCCGCCGCTGAGCCAGCCACTGCCAAAACTCCCGCCAGCGAGCCACTGCCACCGCCCGCCAGTGCAGTAGAGTCGGGTCAGGCGGGCGAGTGGCCAGCACTGTGCGCGCAGCTGCCGCTGAGTGGCCGTCTCGCTGCGGTGGCGGGGAACTGTGCCTTGCGCACTACGGATTGCAGTGAGCAGGAGTGGCGTTTTGTCCTCACTGAACAGCATGGCTCCTTGTTGCTCAAGGGGCACGCTGGGCAGCTGGCGAAAATCATCAATGCTCATTTGGGGACGGACTTGCAAGTGTGCATTGAGTGCGTTGACTCAGAGGTGGAGCTGCCACAGACTCCAGCGCAGCTCAAGGCGCAATTAAAACAGGAGGAATTGCACGCAGCTACCCAGCGTTTGGCGGCCGACCCGCGGGTGTTGGACATTCAGCGGCGCTTTGATGCCACCTTGCTACCCGAGTCGGTGCGCGCCGTGTCGGGTGTTGCGCCATGACAGCGTTTAGCCCCTTGGTCTGTGAGTTGCTAGAGGCCTTTCGCCGCCTGCCCGGCATCGGCCCGCGCGGTGCCCAGCGTCTCGCCCTGCATTTACTACAGCGTGACCGGGACGGCGGTCGCCAATTGGCCACCTGTTTGCAACGCACGATGGAGGAGGTCGGACATTGTCGCTATTGCCGCAATCTCAGCGAGCAGCCACGGTGCCCGCTGTGCGCGGAGAGCGGTCGTGACGATAGGCTGCTGTGTGTGGTCGAGCAGCCCGCAGATCTGGCGGCGATTGAACAGAGCGGCAGCTATCGCGGCTACTATTTTGTGTTGTTTGGGCGGCTGTCGCCGATTGATGCCATCGGCCCCGACGAGCTGGGTTGTGGGCAATTGCGCGAGCTGCTCCAAGAGCGGGGGGTGCGCGAGGTGATCTTGGCCACCAGCGCCACAGTAGAGGGTGAGGCAACGGTCAGTTTTCTCAGCGAGTATTTGCGCAACGAGCAGCTCATCATCTCGCGCATTGCCCAAGGTGTGCCGATCGGCGGGGAACTGGATTTTGTCGATAGCGGCACTTTGGGGCACGCGATCAACGGGCGGCGGGCGGTGAGTGCCCCAGAGTTGTCATGAGTCCTGCTGGCCATTCCTCAAATACGCAGCTCCAGTGGATCACTGTGGACAGCGATGCCAAATTGCGCGAGTGTGCAGCGCACTGGAAGCGCTGCGATGCCGTTGCCATCGACACCGAGTTCATGCGCCAGCGCACTTTTTATGCGATTCCGGCGCTGTTGCAACTCAGCGATGGTGAGCAGCATTATCTGGTCGATCTATTGCGGCTACGCGACTTGCTACCGTTGGGCGAATTGTTGCGCAGTCCTTCCACACTCAAGGTGTTGCACGCTTGCAGTGAGGATCTACAGGTCTTTGATCGTCTGTTTCCCGGCATTGTGGTCGCGCCACTGTTTGATACCCAATTGGCGGCGATGCTCTGTAGTTTTGAGGATAAGCCAGTGGCTTATAAACATTTGGTGCGTCGTCATTGTGATGTGGAATTGGGCAAGAGCGAGACGCGCTCCAATTGGCTGCGCCGTCCGCTGAGCGATGCCCAGTGTTGCTATGCGATTGAAGATGTCGTGTATCTGTTGCCGCTCTACCGCAAGTTTCGTGATGTACTTGAGAGTCTGGAGCGCATGGAGTGGTTGCAGGCCGAGTGTCAACAGATGATGCGTCCACCCGATGATTCGCAGCTGCCGCTGGGGCGCCCCACGCGCCGCAAGCTGCGCGATCCGGTGGTGTTTGCAGCGATGCGCCGCCTATGTGCTTGGCGCGAGGAGTTGGCGCGTAGCCGCGATCTGCCGCGCCAGTGGCTGGTAGACGATGCCACCTTGCTGGCGCTGGCGCGAGCACAGCCGCACTCGCAACAGGCACTGGCGGCAGTGGCGGGGCTGTCGCCTAAGTTGTTGCGTCACCGCGGGGATAAATTGTTGGAGCTGTTTCGTCAGGTGGCGGCTGAGCCAGTGCCTGAGCGGGTACCGTTGGCGCTGAGCGAGCGCACTGTCGGTGCTGAAACCGAGCAACTGGAAACATTGACGCAGGCGATCCAAGAGGTGGCTACAACGGCCGGGCTCGACCTCGATTTTCTGTGTTCCAAACGTCTGCGTCTGCGACTCATTGAGGCAGCCAGCGCCGGTGAGGAGCTGCCCGTTGCAGAGATCGGTGAATGGCGGCGGCAATTGTTGGCTGATGCATTGCGTGAGCTGTGTCCCCGATGGAACTGATCGACTGGCTACTGGCACGGGTGCCAGATTCCTACGCACTGGGGTGGAGTACTTACTTGGCGGCCTCCTTGGCGCTGTCCTTGCAATGGGCGTGGCTACTGAGGCGCCTGCCTTTTCCGGCGCTACGTTTTTTGCTGTGGCTACTGTTTAGTGCTGTGCTATTCACGCCGGTGCCGGTTGTCCAGAGTGCCGCGGAGCTGCGTTTTCTGCCGGCCTTAACCACGGTGCCATTGGCGGTGATCCAATCGCACCAAGAAGATTTGGAACTGGCGTTGCGAGCGCTGAACCGATCGCTGGTGGGGGTGGTGATTATTTGGGCGCTGGGCTGTGCTAGCCTCGCCTGGTATCGCATGCGCTCGGCAGCGGCCAGTAGCGATGCTCCGCAACGCAGTGGCGGCGCTATGCAATGGGGTCCGCTGAGCCAGCGGCGCAAAAAGAGGGATTCAGATGAGTGATCTACAGACCACGGTGGCCGCATTGCAGGCTAAGGAGAGCATCCGCCAGCTGATGTTGCTTTACTGTCGGGCGGTGGACCGGCGCGATTTTGCACTGTTGCGAAGCCTGTATCACGAGGATGCCACTGACGATCATGGTGCGATGTTCAATGGCTCGGCGATGGAGTTTATCGACCGGCTACCGGAGATCATGGCGGCGATTCAGCTGACGACCCATCATGTGACCAATCATCTGATCGCTTTGGACTCAGCGGGCGAGCGCGCTGAGGGTGAGGTCAATATCATCGCCTACCATCGGGTCGAGACTCCCGAGGGACCACAGGATGCCATTATCGGCGGGCGCTACTTAGATCACTACGAATGCCGCGATGGGCGGCACTGGAAATTCTCTGCCCGTAAAATCGTGCTCGACTGGAACCGCATCAGCCCCTCGCTGTGTGATTTCGATCACCCGACAGCGCAGGGTGTGCCGCGCGGCGCTGCTGCAGACGACCCTTCCTATACACTATTAACTTCAATTGCTGCACTACACGGCGGCGCATAGACGCTGGTTAACACCATGAAATTCGAAGGCACAGAGCGCTATATTGCGGGCAAGGAACTACAGGTGGCGGTCAATGCGGCGCTCAGCCTACAGCGCCCTTTGCTGGTTAAGGGGGAGCCCGGCACGGGCAAGACCATGTTGGCAATGGAGGTGGCCAGCTCGTTGGGCATGCCCCTGGTTGAGTGGCACATTAAATCCACCACTAGTGCACAGCAGGGTCGCTATGAATACGATGCGGTGGCGCGCCTGCGCGATTCGCAATTGGGCAGTGAAATCGATGACATCTCTCACTACATTCGCCGAGGCAAGCTGTGGGAGAGTTTTGTCGCCGAGCAGCGCGTGGCACTTTTAATCGATGAAATCGACAAGGCAGATATTGAATTCCCCAACGATTTGTTACAAGAGTTAGATCGTATGGAGTTTCATGTCTATGAGTTGGATCGCACGATCAAGGCGATCCATCGTCCTTTGGTCATCATCACGAGCAACAACGAGAAAGAATTGCCCGATGCCTTTCTGCGGCGTTGCTTCTTTCACTACATTGATTTTCCCGACCGCAACACGCTGGAGGCGATTGTGCAGGTGCATCACCCGGACATTAGTCGCGAGCTGTTGCGCGATGCTCTGCGGGCTTTTTTTGAGCTGCGCGAGGTGCCGGGGTTGAAGAAAAAACCGAGCACCTCGGAATTGATCGATTGGATTCGCCTGTTGATGTCGGATGAGATTCCCGCACAACTGTTGCACGAGAGCGATGGTACCCGTCTGTTGCCGCCGCTGGCTGGCGCTCTGCTCAAAAACGAACAGGATCTGCATTTGCTCGATCGCTTGGCATTTATGCATCGCCGCGAGCAGCGCTAGCTGTGCTACTAAAGTTCTTCGAGGCGGTGCGTGCGTCGGGGGTGTCCTGTACCCCCCGCGAGTTGCTTGATCTGGTCGGGGTGCTAAAACAGGGTGCCGCCTTTGCAGATAGCGAGGCCTTTTACTTTCTAAGTCGCTGTTGTCTGGTCAAAGACGAGGGGAGTTTCGATCGATTTGACCGTGCCTTTGATGGATTTTTCCGCGGTATTTCCCGTGCTGACCCCGAAGATTTTAGCGCGGCCATCCCTGATGAATGGCTACGCCAAGCGCTGGCTGAGGAAATGCGCGACCCCGATGGCAAGGCACTCAGCTTTGATAAGTTGGAAGATCTGTTGGATGAATTAAAAAAGCGTCTTGAAGAGCAGGAAGGGCGCCATGTCGGTGGCAGTCATTGGATCGGCTCTGGCGGCTCTTCGCCGTTTGGTCACAGCGGTGAGAACCCGGGCGGCATACGCATCGGCGGCTCAGGTGGCAAAAATCAGGCGCGGTGGCGCATGCAGCAACCCAATTATCGAGGCCTGGACAGTAGCGAGCAGCTGGGTACGCGTAATATGCAAATGGCTCTGCGCCGCTTGCGGCGCTTCACCCGTATTGGTCGCGAGGAAGAGCTCGATCTGCCCGCTACCATAGCGGCCACAGCGCGCAATGGCGGCATGCTTGATATCCGCATCGCCCCCAAGCGCAAGAACAATGTGCGGGTGTTATTACTACTTGATGTCGGCGGCTCCATGGATCCATACATTGAGCTCTGCGAGCAATTATTCAGTGCGGCGCGCTCTGAGTTCCGCCAGCTGGAGCACTTTTATTTTCACAATTTTCCCTATGAATCATTGTGGCGTGAGTCTCGGCTCAGCCAGCAGGAAGTGATGCCAACGCAGGAATTGTTGCGCCGCCACCGGTGCGATTACCGTGTGGTGTTGGTCGGCGATGCCGCGATGTCTCCCTATGAAATCGTCTCGCCGTTGGCAGGCGAAGAGGGGGTTGAGAGCAATTGGGTGCAGCGCCTCACAGAGTTTTTTGATCGGGTGATCTGGCTCAATCCGTTGCCGGAGGATCGCTGGGCGAGCACTGATTCTATTGGCATAATCTCACAGTTAGTCAATGGGCACATGTATCCGATGACCCCCGATGGTATCGCAGACGGCACGGCCTATTTGTCGCGTTGAGGATAGAGGGGTAGCCGCACCGGCCATAATCACGTTGCTGTGTTGACGAGCTGCACCAGCTATCTGTCTAGTTGACGGCCTTAATATTTCTCGCTAAAATGCTCTCGTTCACTCAATATTGACTCACTTATATCAACAGCGCACTTTGGCGCTTTCATCCATCCCAAATGGTCAGTGAATCAGCCGCTAATGATAGTTTATCGGTCGCGCATATCGGTGTTTAAAACACTGCATGTCGTGCGGATTTCAGATCATTTAACACATTCTACACAAGAAGTTAGCCATGAATATTAAAGCTATTACAAGCATCCTTTCGCCACTTGCCATTGCCGTATTAGGTCTGATGCCAGTTGCCCAAGCGCAAGCGGCTACGATATCGGCTGGCGACACCGCATGGATGTTGGTGGCCTCGGCCTTTGTCTTGATGATGACGCTACCGGGTCTCGGCCTGCTCTACGCCGGTATGGCGCGCCGTGAAAATGCTATGTCGGTGCTCGTGCAATGCTTGGGCATTACTTTAATCGTCTCGTTGCTGTGGTTTATCTGCGGTTTTTCCTTGGTCTTCGGCTCCGGCACGCTGATCGGTGGCTTTGAATACCTGTTCTTGTCTAATCTGGAGCAGCAAACTTTGGTGAGTAGCATCCCAATTGAAATCTTTGTGTTGTTCCAAATGACTTTTGCCATCATCACTCCGGCGTTGATTGTCGGTGCCTATGCAGAGCGCACCCGTTTCAGCGCGGTACTGTTGTTCTCGGCACTGTGGTTGTTGCTGGTGTACTGCCCGGTTGCACACTGGGTCTGGGGCGGAGGTTGGCTGGCTGAACTCGGTGTGGCCGACTTTGCCGGTGGGCTGGTGATCCACCTGTGTGCTGGTGCCAGTGCACTGGTTGCGGCCATTGTCATCGGCCCCCGGAAGCGTTTTGCTACAGGTGAGCCGACCATTCCACACTCAATGATGATGAGCTTTGCCGGTATCGGCCTGTTGTGGGTGGGATGGTTTGGCTTCAATGGCGGTAGTGCGCTGGTGGCCGATGGGCAGGCCGCCAACGCGATGTTGGCCACTCAGCTGGCGGCCGTTAGTGGTGCGCTGGCGTGGATGTGCTTGGAGTGGCGTCGACATGGCTGTCCCAGTGGACTGGGCATCATCACCGGGATTATTGCAGGTCTGGGTGCAGTCACACCGGGCAGTGGCTTCGTTGGTCCATTCGGGGCGGTGGTGATCGGTTTGGTCGCTGGTTGTAGCTGTTATTTTGCTACTGGCTACTGCAAACAGGTGTTGCGCATTGATGACTCAATGGATGTTTTTCCGGTACACGGGGTGGCTGGTATTGTCGGTACCTTGCTGTTGGCATTTTTCTCGCTGGAGTGGCTGGGCGGGCTGGGAGTGCCCGGTGGCAATACGGCATTGCAGCAGTTCCTGATACAGGGTGTGGGCGTAGTAGCGGTATTGCTCTATAGCTTGGCGCTCACCTATGCTGTGCTGTATATCACGCGCCGTCTACTGGGTGGGTTGCGCGTTGAGGAGCAAGAGGAAGCCCAAGGCCTCGATATGGTCTTGCACCAAGAGCGAGCCTATAATCATTAGTCGCCGTTTCACTGTGGGTGGGTGTTGCTGTTAGCCTCACCCAGCACGAGACGGGGATAGTGGCGGGGGCAGGATGCTCCTAGTAGCGTGAGTGCATGGCTAAGCAGACACTTTACGATAAATTGTGGGCGGCGCACTTGGTTCACGAGCGCGACGACAATGTTGCGCTGATCTACATTGACCGCCATTTGCTACATGAGGTGACTTCGCCCCAAGCTTTTGCAGGTCTGCGTCACGCTGGGCGCAAACCATGGCAACCTGCGGCCTGTCTGGCGATGGTCGACCATGCGATTCCGACTGAGTCCGCGCAACGCGGCTCTGGCACCGCGGGCATCCGCGACGAATTATCGCGCATCCAAGTCAAGGCGCTGGATGACAACTGTGCAGATTTTGGGATTGAGCAGTTTGCGCTGGACGACCCGCGTCAGGGCATCGTCCATGTGGTGGGGCCGGAGTTGGGAGCCGTATTGCCGGGCATGACGATTGTGTGTGGCGACTCGCACACCTCTACCCATGGAGCGCTCGGCGCATTGGCCTTTGGCATTGGCACTTCGGAGGTAGAGCATGTGTTGGCAACCCAGTGTCTGTTACAGAAAAAAATGGGTAATATGCGGGTGTGCTTTGAAGGTGAACTCTCTGCGGGCGTGTCGTCCAAGGATATGGCGCTGGCTTTGATCGGCCATGGTGGCTCCTCTCTGGGCGTGGGTTGTGCCGTGGAATTTGTCGGTGAGACGGTGCGTTCGCTATCGGTAGAAGGGCGTATGACACTGTGCAATATGGCGGTCGAAGCCGGTGCGCGCTGCGGCTTGGTGGCGGTGGATCAGTGCACCTTGGATTATGTGCGAGGTCGACCGATGGCTCCGCGTGCTGCACTGTGGCCGCAGGCGGAGCACGCCTGGCGGGAACTGCACAGCGATGCCGATGCCGTCTACGATAGCGAACTGGTCATGGACGCTGGCGCTATCGCCCCGCAGGTGAGCTGGGGCACGGCTCCCGATATGGTTGCCGCTGTCGATGCTGTGGTGCCAGATCCAGCACGGGAAGCCGACCCAGCACGGCGTGCACAATTGGAGCAGGCGTTGCAATATATGGGTTTAGAGCCTGATATGGCACTCACCGATATCCCGCTGGACACGGTGTTTATTGGCTCCTGCACCAATGCGCGCATTGAGGATTTACGCTCGGCGGCGGCGGTGTTGCGCGGGCGGCGCAAGCATCCCTCATTGCGCAGAGCGCTGGTGGTGCCAGGTTCCGGCCAGGTGCGCAGGCAGGCCGAGTCAGAGGGCTTGGATCAAATATTTTTAGCGGCGGGCATGGAGTGGCGCGAGGCGGGCTGTTCGATGTGCCTGGGGATGAATGATGACTATCTCTCCCCAGGAGAGCGCTGCGCCTCAACTTCCAACCGTAATTTCGAAGGGCGTCAAGGCTTTGGTGGGCGCACCCATCTGCTGAGTCCGGCGATGGCAGCGGCCGCTACTATCCATGGGCGCATCGCCGATGTGCGCGAGCTGCTCTAGGAGGATTTGTAGCGTGGCAGAGTTTGTGAGGCATAGCGGATTGGTGGTGCCATTGGATCGTATCAATGTCGATACCGATCTCATCATCCCCAAGCAATTCTTAAAGTCGATTCAGCGCACGGGCTTTGGAGTCCATCTCTTTGATAGCTTGCGCTATTTGGACGAAGGGGTATTGGGGCAGGATTGTTCACAGCGGGAACTAAATTCCACTTTCCCGCTCAATGAGCCGCGCTATCGGGATGCCAGTATTCTGCTGAGTGGTGCCAACTTCGGCTGTGGGTCAAGCCGTGAACACGCGGCTTGGGCGCTACTGGAATACGGTTTTCGTTGCGTCATCGCGCCGTCATTTTCCGATATTTTTTATAACAATTGTGTTAATAATGGCCTGTTGCCTGTGGTGCTGGCCGAGGCCGAGGTGGCAGTGCTGATGCAACGTGCCGCTGCTACGCCGCTACGGCTGTGCGTGGATTTGGCGGCACGCTGTGTCAGTGTGGGCGAGGAGGGTGCCACCCCCGAGCACTGGGACTTTGAGATTGATGATTTTCGGCGCGACTGTTTGTTGCGCGGTGTGGATGATATTGCGCTCAGTTTGGAGCAGGAGGAGGCTATCCGTGCCTTCGAAGCGCGTCGTCTGCGCGAGGCTCCGTGGCTGTATGCAACACCGGCATCGTCAGCTGCGGCCAGTGTGCCGCAACGCAGCTGAGTGCGGGTGATTGGTGGTGTCAGCCAATAAGCCAACAGAGGTGCTACCGCTGGCTTGCTCAGTCTTTTGGGTGCCGATGACGACCGTGTTGGGCGAGCGCTGAGTTAGGCTGTGTCTGCGAGTATTTTGTTATTGCCCGGCGATGGCATTGGCCCTGAGGTGATGGTCGAGGCCGAACGGATGCTGGTGGCAGTGGAGAGCCGTTTCGGCTTGGGATTAGAGTGGCATCGGGCAGCGATCGGCGGTGCGGCCTTTGAGGCGCATGGTTCCCCGCTACCAGCGGACACCTTGGAAAAAGCACGCAACTCCACTGCGTTGCTACTCGGTGCAGTGGGCGGGCCACAGTGGGATCAGCTGCCGCGCGAGCAACGCCCTGAGCGCGGTTTGCTGGCTTTGCGCAAGGAGCTAGGTCTGTTTGCCAACCTGCGCCCAGTCCGTGTGCTACCCGGTTTAGAGGGCGCCTCGGCACTGCGGGAGGAGCGGGTGCGTGGGCTTGACCTGTTAATTGTGCGCGAGCTAATCGGTGGCATCTATTTTTCACAGCCGCGCGGTGAGCGCCGTGTGGACGGCGAGCGCGAAGCGTACAACACCATGCGTTATAGCGAGGCGGAAATCCGGCGTATCGCCCATTTGGCCTTCGTGGCCGCCGCCGAGCGCAGTGGACGGCTGTGCTCGGTAGACAAGGCCAATGTGTTAGAGGTCAGCGCCTTGTGGCGTGAGTGCGTCAGCGCAGTGGCAGCAGATTATCCGACGGTGCAGCTCAGTCATATGTATGTTGATAATGCCGCTATGCAGCTGGCCTTGGCACCGCTACAATTTGATGTGCTACTCAGCGCCAACCTGTTCGGCGATATTCTGTCTGATCTGGCCGGAGCCATCACGGGCTCCATTGGTCTTTTGCCCTCAGCTTCTTTGGATCAGCAGGGGCACGGGCTGTACGAGCCCTGTCATGGTGCGGCACCAGATATCGCCGGTCAGGGGGTGGCCAACCCGATGGCGATGTTGCTGTCGGTGGCGATGTTGTTGCGCCATTCCTTGGCCGCGCCAGCGGCGGCGGCGGCGGTGGAAGCGGCAGTGCATCGCAGCTTGGAAGATGGGCTGTGCACACCAGATCTGGGTGGCTCGGCGACAACTGCTGAGGTGGGGGAGGCCGCTGTCGTAGCGCTGTCTGCCAGCTGATCTTCCGCCATTTCATCACCAGAAAAATAAGATAATATCCTATTTTTATCATATACTTACGGTCTATTATTAAAATGATTGTTGAACATGTTGCACGCTGATATGGTTGCCTGCTTGAGGGGTCGCGGCGCAATCCGGCTGACTGCTTTTTAGCTGATGGTTGCTAAGCCATTGAATGTCGCTGTACTCGGTGCCACCGGTGCTGTCGGCACAGCGATGCTGGAGAGCTTGGTCGCCCGCGAGTTCCCATTTTCCGAGCTCTATCCCTTGGCCAGTGAGCGCTCGGCGGGGCGCATCCTGCATTGCGGAGCACGGCAGCTGGTGGTGCAAGATGCCGCGCAATTTGATTTCTCCCGCGTTCAATTGGCGCTGTTCTCAGCGGGTGCGGAGCTCTCAAAGCGCTATGCCCCGCGGGCAGTGGCGGCGGGTTGCCTAGTGATCGACAACACCTCTTGTTTTCGCTACGAGGACGATGTGCCTCTGGTGGTACCCGAGGTCAATCCGGAGAGTATCTCCCACTGGCGCAGGCGTCACATTATTGCCAACCCCAATTGTTCAACCATACAACTGGTGGTGGCACTCAAGCCCCTGCACGATGTAGCGGGTGTGGGGCGCGTCAATGTCGCCACTTACCAAGCGGTGTCCGGTGCTGGACGCAACGGTGTCGAGGCGCTCAGACAGCAGAGTGAGGCCATCCTCGCTGAGCGCCAGCCCAGCGTGGAGAATACGCCGTTTCCGGTGCCCATCGCCTTCAATGTCCTGCCCCACATCGATCGCTTTGAGGACAACGGTTATACGCGAGAAGAGATGAAGATGGTGTGGGAGACGCGTAAAATCCTCGCCGACCAGAGCATAGCCATCAATCCGAGCTGTGTGCGAGTGCCAGTGTTTTACGGGCATTCTATGGCAGTTCATCTAGAGACTCGCAAGCCTTTGGGAGCGGTCAAAGCGCGCGAGTTGCTGCGTAGCGCACCAGGTTTGCGCCTGCTTGATGAAGTGCGCGATGCAGGCTATCCCACTCCTACTCAGCAGGCGGCGGGTCGCGATGAAGTGTGGGTTGGGCGGCTGCGTGATGACATCTCTCACCCGCGGGGCTTGTCAATGTGGGTGGTTTCTGATAACCTAAGGAAAGGAGCGGCGCTTAACAGCGTTGAAATTGCCGAGTTGTGGTTGCGTCACGCCTCCGCATAAAGAGATCAAATAAACCTAGGGAGCAAGTTATGAAACTTAGCAAATACGCACACCCACATCACTCAATGCACTCAGTGTTGCGCAGTCTGTCGGCCTGTCTCGCAGTGATCATAGTCATGGCAGTGAGCACAATGGCCTCGTTGCCTTCGGTGAGCAGTGCGGGTGAAGTTTGTGATGGTCGCGAGGGTGGCCGTTTTTACGGCCCAATTTCCCACGGCGAGACCTTGTGGGAGATCTCTCGCGATTTACGCCGCGATGAAGGCATCAGTGTAGTGCGGATGGCTGCGGCCATTAAACGCGCTAATAAGCATGCTTTTCTGAACGGTGATGTGCGTCGTATGGAAGTCTGTGAGTATTTGCGCTTGCCGAGCCGTTCGCAGCTGAATCGGCTCTCCGAGCAGCAGGCTCGCGCCGAAATCCTGGGCATCTGAGCCTTTACTTGGCTCGCCGTAGCCTTGGACACAGGGCACGGCACCACTGCCAGCGCGGAGACGGTTGAACACAGCGCCTCTGTTCGCATCGCACTGGGTCTGGAATACGACGGCAGTGCTTTTCATGGCTGGCAGCGCCAAACCATAGCGCCGAAGGTCACGGTGCAGGAGTGCTTAGAGCAGGCGCTGAGTGCTGTCGCCTGTCGAGTTACCCGCAGCTATTGTGCTGGGCGCACTGATGTCGGAGTACACGCCTGCGCCCAAGTGGTGCACTTTGATGCGCCATCGCACCGCCAGACCAGAGATTGGTTGCGCGGAGCTAACCACTACTTGCCACAGACGGTGCGTGTGCTGTGGAGCCGCCAGGTGGCGGCAGATTTTCATGCCAGATTTTCAGCCAGCTCACGCAGCTATCGCTATTTAATCTGCAATCGTCGGGAACCGCTGGCGCTGTTCCGCCAACAATTGGCGTGGGAGCGTGAGCCGTTGAACGCCGAGGCCATGCACACAGCGGCGCAGTGCCTGCTCGGCTTGCATGATTTCAGCGCCTTCCGTGCGGCGGGTTGTCATTCGAGTAGCCCACAGCGTCGGGTGCTACAAGTCGCAGTGCGCCGCCACGGCGACTTGGTGGCGATCGATATTGAAGCCAACTCTTTTTTGTTGCACATGGTGCGCAATCTCGCTGGCACACTGATCGCCATCGGGCATGGCGACAAGCCGCCGTCTTGGTGTGCTGAATTACTGCATGGCCGAGATCGTCGTTTGGCCGCGCCAACTGCCCCCACCGCTGGGCTGTATTTCTTGGGGGCACATTACGATGCTACACACGGGGTGCCAGCACCGGCGGTGGGGTCTTTGCTGGCACATTGGGCTCCGCCTGAGAGCGCAACGGCCAATGGCGAGGCGGTGTGCGCTGGAGCAACACAGTGGGAGAGTGGCCGCGATGCCCGCGCACATTCGCATTAAAGTCTGTGGCATCACGCGTCCCGAGGATGCGCTGGCTGCTGCCCGCCTCGGTGCCGATGCTATCGGCCTCGTGTTTTGCGCTGGCAGTGCCCGCCAGTTAGACATCGCGCAGGCGCGCCGCATCATCGCTGTGCTGCCTCCTTTTGTCACGCCGGTGGCATTGTTCGCCGACACGCCGCTAGCCGAGCGTGAGGCAGTGTTGCAGGAAATACCCTGTGAATTACTCCAATTTCATGGTGCAGAGACGGCAGTGGAATGTGAGCGGCACGCTCGCCCCTATGTTAAAGCGCTGTGGCCGGGTCGAGTTGACTGGGGATTGGAGGCCGCTACTCGCTACGCTGGTGCCGCTGCACTACTAGTTGATTGTTATGATGAGGCGAGGGCGCAGGGCGGTGGCGGGGGCAAGCCATTTGATTGGTCGCTGTTGGCTACTAGCACACCCTCTCAACCGCTGATTTTGGCGGGTGGTCTCAATGCCGATAATGTCGCTACAGCATTACAGCAACTGCGGCCTTGGGCGGTTGATGTCAGCAGTGGGGTTGAAGAAACTCCTGGGATTAAGTCCACCGAAAAGATGGCCGCCTTTATTGATGCGGTGCGGAGTACTGAGGCGCAGTGGTCATGAGAGGCACTGATACGGCGGGGCGATACGGCTCCTACGGCGGTCGCTTCGTCGCTGAGACACTGATCGCCGCGCTCGACGAACTTGAGCAGGCCTTTGATAGCTGTATGGCCGACGAGCAGTTCCGTAGCCAGCTGCAGCGCGAGTTAGCTGAATATGTCGGTCGCCCGACTCCCCTGTATCCGGCCGAGCGTCTCAGCGAGGAACTCGGCGGTGCGCAGCTCTGCCTCAAGCGCGAGGATTTGAACCACACCGGTGCGCACAAGATCAATAACACCGTGGGACAAGCACTGTTGGCACAGCATATGGGAAAGCACCGTTTGATCGCCGAGACGGGAGCCGGTCAGCACGGTGTTGCCACCGCCACGGTGGCGGCGCGGGCGGGTCTTGAGTGCTGCGTTTATATGGGTGAGGAGGACATGCGCCGTCAGGCAGTCAACGTGCGCCGCATGAAGTTGCTCGGTGCCGAGCTGCGCACGGTGCGCTCGGGCACTCGCACCTTAAAAGATGCCTTGAATGAAGCGTTGCGAGATTGGGTGGGCAGCTCGGCGGATAGCCTCTATGTGATTGGCTCGGCAGCTGGACCACACCCCTATCCCGCCCTAGTGCGCGAATTGCAGTCGGTGATCGGTCGCGAGGCGCGTGAACAGTGCTTGGCGCGCTATGGGAGGCTACCCGATGCGCTGGTGGCCTGTGTTGGCGGCGGCTCTAATGCCATCGGTCTATTTCATCCATTTCTTGACGATGAGACGGTGCGCATGTATGGCGTAGAGGCGGGTGGTGCAGGTCTAGAAAGCGGGCGGCACGCCGCCTCACTGTGCGCGGGTCGACCTGGGGTGTTACACGGCACTTACAGTTATCTATTGCAGGACGATGAGGGTCAGGTGCTCCCCACTCACTCGATATCAGCGGGTCTCGACTACCCAGCGGTGGGTCCAGAGCACGCCTGGCTCAAAGATAGCGGACGGGTTGAATACACGGCGGTAGATGACAGCGCGGCCTTGGCGGCTTGCCTGCGCCTAACGCGCACTGAGGGTATCCTGCCAGCGTTAGAGAGTAGCCACGCTCTGGCATACGCTTTTCAACTCGCCACCCAACTGGGGCGCGATGCGTTGATTGTGGTCAATCTATCTGGCCGTGGTGACAAAGATATAGAAGAGATCTTGCGGTTGACGGATAGTCTGGAATCTGCGCCATGAGTCGTATTGGCAGCTGTTTTAAGCGTCTAGCCGTTGCTCGCCGCAAGGCTTTGGTGCCCTATATCATCGCTGGTGATGCGCCTGGCGGTAGTGTGCAAAGCACGGTGGACTGTCTGCACAGCTTGGTGGCGGGCGGCGCTGACCTGCTTGAGTTGGGGATGCCTTTTTCAGACCCAATGGCGGAAGGGCCGGTGATTCAGCGTGGGCATGAGCGGGCACTGGCGCAGGGGACCACGCTACTTAGCACCCTTGAGATGGTGCGCAGCTTTCGATGTGATGACGAGCTGACACCGGTGGTATTGATGGGTTACAGCAATCCGGTATTGCGCTATGGCTCAGGCTCGTTTGCCACGGCGGCGGCGGCGGCGGGAGTGGACGGCCTGCTGTTGGTCGACATGCCGCCCGAGGACAGCGCGGAGCTGCCAGCAGAGCTCAAAGCTGCAGGCATAGATATGATCCGTCTAGCGGCACCAACGACCGGTGCTGAGCGATTGCACGATATTGCCGCCTCAGTCAGCGGCTATCTGTATTATGTGTCGCTGTGTGGTGTCACGGGAGCTGATTCGCTGGATGTGGAAGCAACGCGTATCAAACTCGCCCAATTGCGCCGTGTAGTCAAGCAACCGGTGTGCGTGGGATTTGGTATCCGCACCGCCGCCGCCGCCGCCGCCCTTGGCGAGTTAGCAGATGGTATTGTGGTCGGTAGTTTGCTGGTGGATAAACTAGGGCAGCTGGCCAGTGGCGATAGTCGCACCGCAGCTGCCGCATTGCACGACTTACTGGCACCGTTGCGCGCAGCTTTGGATGGGGTGGGAGAGGCAGATGATCAATTGGTTAGATAAGCTGTTGCCCTCGCTACAGACTAGTGTGCGGCGGGGTAGCCGTGTCCCTGAGGGTTTGTGGGTGCGCTGTGCCGGTTGTGCCAAGGCGCTTTATGAGCCTGAGTTGGCCAAGAATATGCATGTCTGTCCGAGCTGTGGTCACCATGCGCGGCTCGGGGCACGCACCCGTCTTGAGTATTTTTTGGATAATGCTCCGCGCCTCGAATTGGCCACCGATGTGTTGCCGAACGATCGCCTGCGATTTCGCGATACCAAGCGCTACCGCGACAGGCTCAGTGCGGCGCAGAAAAAAACCAAAGAAAAAGATGCCTTGGTCGTGATACAGGGAGAGCTGGCCGGTATGCCACTGGTGGCCTGTGCCTTTGAGTTTGGCTTTCTGGGCGGCTCAATGGGCTCTGCTGTCGGCGAGAAATTTGCCCGTGCAGCACGCCGCTGTGTCGAGAAGCGCTTGCCTTTGGTTTGTTTTTCCGCTAGTGGGGGAGCGCGCATGCAAGAGGCCTTGATCTCTCTGATGCAGATGGCCAAGACGGCTGCAGTGTTGGCGCGTATGCGGCGCAGCAGCGTGCCCTATATCTCGGTGTTGACCGATCCGGTCTATGGTGGAGTATCCGCCAGCCTTGCCTCCCTCGGCGATATCAATATCGCCGAGCCCGGTGTGCGCTCGGGTTTTGCCGGTCAAAATATCATTCGTGATACGCTCAAACTTGAGCAGTTGCCAGAGGGTTTCCAGAGTAGTGAATTCTTGTTGGATCACGGTCTGATTGATATGATCGTTCCGCGTCGGGAGTTGGGTGCGCGCATCGCTTCACTGCTGGCGAAATTAAACCACCTCCCAATGCCCTGATATGCTGAGCTGATGGCCATTCAACCCGCGCCATCCATTGCCTTATCGCCTCCGTCTGCACCAGTGGGCACTTTATCCGCTTGGCATCGGTATATAGACCAGTTGCACCCCGAGGACATAGAGCTGGGCTTGCCGCGCGTGGCGGCGGTGGCACAGCGGTTGGGCTGTCAGCACTTCACAGGTCAGGTGGTCACAGTGGCGGGGACGAATGGTAAGGGCTCTGCGGTAGCGGTGTTGGAAGCTCTGGCACGGGCGGCTGGTATTTTGGTCGGAGCCTACACTTCTCCGCACTTGTTGCATTTCAATGAACGCCTGCGTATCAACGGGGTCGAATTAGATGACGGGGCATGGTGCGAGGCCTTTGCCGCAGTTGATCAGGCGCGCGGGCAGACAGTCCTGACGGCCTTTGAATTTGAAACCGTGGCGGCACTGTGGTTGCTTGCCCGCCACAGGCCGCAGCTGCTATTGCTCGAAGTTGGTTTGGGTGGGCGCTTGGACGCGGTGGCCATCGTGCCATCACAGTTGGTACTGCTCAACTGTGTGGAGCTAGACCATGAGCGCTGGCTAGGTGATAATAGAGAGGCGATTGGGGCGGAGAAATCCGCCTTATTTTCCTCCAACTGCGCGGTAGTTTATGGTGATCTGGATCCACCTCAAAGTGTTCTCCAGCGGGCGCAGCAGCTGGCGGTGCGCTGGCACGGCTTGGGGCAACAATACCACCACGAAACAGCCGATGGGCTCTGGCATTGGCGCGGTGTTGACAGAGCTGGCGGTGCGCTGTGCAGTAGTGCACCCGCCGCGCCGTGCTTGGATGCCAACAGTGTTAGCGCCGCTCTACAAGCATGGTTTTTGTTGTGTCCTGAGGCGAGGCTTGATGCGGCATCGGCGGTGGCGGTGGCCACCGCTACTCGCTTGGCCGGGCGTCGGCAGAGTCTATTCCGCGATGGTGTGCATTATTTGCTTGATGTGGCACATAATCCTGCCGCGGCAATCCGTCTCGCTGCAGTCTTACCTGAGTTCAGTGATAGCCCGCCCGCCGTGGTTCTCGGCATGATGGAAGATAAAAACCATCGGGGTTTTATTAATGCGTTGCGCGGCTCGGTAGGTGCGTGGTGTGTGGCTGAGCTGCCCACACCGCGAGCCGCGCCCGCGAGTACGCTCGCCGCATGCTTAGGTAGTCTAGGTGCCGATGTCCATGGTTGCGATGATGTGCCCACTGCCTTGGCACGGGCGGGGGTCTTGGCAGGGGCGGGTGCTTCGGTATTAGTCACTGGCTCTTTTGTGACGGTGGCCGAGGCCTTGCGGCAGCTGGAGGCGACGGCGGACAGGGCGGGGGCAGTGCTGTGAACATCGACGATGGTGTCAACTATCGGCTACTCGGTGGAGTCTTGTTGGTTGTGCTGGCGGCCATCGGCTGGCCGTTGCTATGGCCAGGCGAGAGCCCAATAGTGATGCCACAGATATCCCCATCCGATGCCTTGCCACTGGCCACGAGTCTTGCTGTAGGGAGCGAAACAGCAGAGGCAATCGATGCACAGATCGGGCCAGCCATGTCTTGGCGGGTGTTGGCTGCCGCCTACGCAGATCAGGATAAAGCGTTGGAGACCTTGAGCAGTTTGCGTCACGATGGTTTTGCAGCCTATCCGGAATCCAGCTCAGATACCGCCATTGACACTCCCTATCGGATCTATGTTGAAGACTTTTTGTCGCTGGCCGAGGCATCGGAGTTGGTGGGGACATTGAAGCAACGTTACAACCTCCCCGCAGAGCCCATGCAACGGTCGCGTAGTTTGCCATGAACTTTGCGGTGTTAGATTTAGTATTGCTCGGTGGGGTGGGTCTCTTCGCCATGTCCTGGAGTGCGCGCGGTTTCACCCGCCAGATGGTCAGCTGGTTGACGCTGGCCTTGGGCTTGTGGGTGGCTTGGCAGTTCGAGGCGTTGGCGGCGGCCTGGCTGGAGCCATGGATCGCCTCGCTAGCGTTGCGGCGCATCGCGGCATTTTTGGGCTTATTGCTGGTGGTCTCTTATGGCGGAGCGGCATTTGCTCGTGCGGTGGGGAAAATGGTCAGTGGTTTTGGGGGCGGTAGCTTGGATCGCCTATTTGGTTTTCTGAGCGGCGTGTTGGTGGGTGCTATGATCTGTTGGGGTGTGCTAATCGGGTTGCAATATATTTCGCCCCAGCTGGCCTCGCAGCGCTGGTGGCAGGAATCTCAATTGATTCCCATGGTTTTCATGGCGGAGCAACGAGTGCGTTCTGAGCTGGATCGTTTGAATGGCGGGGACGGGCAGCCCGCTGATCGCCCGGCACCGCTACCCGTATCCACCGAGCCGTCGGGTGATGCAGATACAGCGGCTCCCGTCGTGTTGCCGGATGCGGGTTGGTAGTTAGTTATGTGTGGCATTATCGGTGTTACTGGGGGGTCGCCAGCCCACCCACTACTCTACGAGGGTCTGAACTTGTTACAACATCGAGGGCAGGATGCAGCCGGTATTTTCACACTAGAGGGGCGGCGTTTTCACCAGCACAAAGACCTTGGGTTGGTTCGTGATGTGTTTGGCGTAGCAGAGCTCGACAAATTGCCGGGTTCACTCGGCTTAGGTCATGTGCGTTATCCAACCGTTGGATCGGGCAGTATGGATATATCTCAGGCGCAACCACTCTATGTCAATTCCCCTTGCGGCATAGCCCTAATCCACAACGGAAATTTGGTCAATGTGGCGGAGTTGGCAGATCAACTGCGGAGCGAGCAGCGCCATTTGAACGGTGATTCAGACTCGGAGGTATTGCTCAATGTATTTGCCTCGGAATTACAGCGCCAGGTCGTCCAGTGCGGGGCGGTTAACCAGCAGAGCATTGCCCGCGCCGTATCGGCATTGATGAGCCGTTGTTGCGGTGCATATTCAGTCATCGCCATGCTGGAGGATGGGAGCATGATTGCCTTCCGCGATCCCTACGGTATTCGCCCCTTGGTCTATGGTCGTCGGGAGAGTAGTGATGGGCGTATGGAATACATGTTTGCCTCAGAGAGTGTGGCGCTTGATGTACTCGGTTTTCAATTAGAGCGGGATCTGATGCCAGGTGAATTAATTCAAATAAATCGCGCTGGAAAATTGATCACATCGCGATGTGTCAAGCCGCGGGAAACTCAATTGAGGCCATGCATTTTTGAATATGTCTATTTGGCGCGCCCAGATTCTATTTTGGAGGGCACCTCGGTATATCAGGCGCGTCTGCGTCAAGGCGAAAGCTTGGCGCGGCGCATTCACGCCTCGGGCGTTCATATTGATGTGGTCGTTCCTGTGCCAGACACGGGTCGGGTCGCCGCGCAGGCCATCGCCGAACATTTGGGCTTGCCGATCCGCGAGGGTCTGATGCGAAACCGCTATGTGGGGCGCACTTTCATCATGCGCGGACAGCATCAGCGCAGACAAAATGTGCGCCGCAAATTGAATCTCGTCCCATCGGAGTTCGCCAATCGCAATGTGCTGTTGGTCGATGATTCAATTGTGCGCGGCACCACTTCTCGTCAGATCGTGGAGCTGGTGAGAAACTTTACCAGCGCTACTAATATTTACCTGGCATCGGCGGCCCCACCGGTGCGTTTTCAGAATGTTTATGGCATCGATATGCCGACCACTGGCGAGCTGATCGCCCACGGCAAAGACGAAGCAGCAGTGTGTGCATCGATCGGCGCTGATGCACTGTTTTATCAGACCCTGTCCGATCTAGTTGCTTCTGTCCCCACTGACAAGTCCGGATCACAGCATTTCGAAACTTCTATTTTTGACGGTCGATATATCACTGGGGATATAAGTTCTGGGTACTTGGAGAAATTGGCTGCACGGCGTGTGGAGCAAGCATGGCATCAGAGTGACACAGCGGGACAGCTGTCGTTATTTGGCGAGCAGCGCAGCAATGTGTCGTCGCTTGCTAATGAGCGCAAAAAACGCGTTGTCGGTGCGGGGACGTAACACAGTGGCTGAGCGGGACGCAGTAGCTGCAGCACTGCCAGCAGATGCGGTTGGCTTCGATAGCATTGCGGTGCGTGCTGGCCAGCGGCGCACCGCCGAAGGAGAGCACAGCGAGCCGTTGTTCCTCAGCTCCAGCTATGTTTTTGCCAGCGCCAGAGAGGCAGCGGCGCGTTTTGCTGACGAAGAAGAGGGCAATGTCTATTCTCGCTATACCAATCCCACAGTGCGCGCCTTTGAGGAGCGATTAGCTGCATTGGAGGGTGCCGAGGAGGGGGTCGCCACCGCTTCTGGCATGGCGGCGATCACGACGCTGTGTATGGCGCTATTGCAGAGCGGTGATCACATCGTCTGCTCACGCAGTGTGTTTGGTGCCACGTTGGTGCTGTTACGTAAGCACCTTGCGCGCTTTGGGGTGACGGTAGATTTTGTGGCACTAACTGAGTTGTCTAGCTGGGAGGCAGCTATCCATCCCGGGCAGACCAAGTTGTTATTTTTAGAGACCCCTTCCAACCCGATGGGTGAAATCGCCGACATCGGGGCTCTGGCCGAGCTGGCGCATGATCACGGTGCTTGGCTGGTGGTGGACAATTGTTTCTGCACTCCTGCACTACAACAGCCGCTGTCTCTGGGGGCGGATTTGGTCGTGCACTCAGCCACCAAATACATAGACGGGCACGGGCGATGCCTCGGCGGGATGGTGTTGGGTCGCAGCGAGCAGATGACGATGTTGCGTGCTTTCCTGCGTGCGGCTGGCTCTAGTATGAGCCCGTTCAACGCCTGGGTGTTTTCAAGTGGGCTCAGCACTTTGCGTCTGCGGATGGAGGCGTACAGTCGCAATGCCGATCGGCTGGCGTGCTGGTTATTACGGCAAGAGCAGGTGGAGCAGGTGTTCTATCCTGGTTTAGAAGATCATCCCGGGCATCAGCTGGCGGCGCGTCAACAAAGTGGTTTTGGCGGGGTACTCGCTTTTAATGTGAGCGGTGGGCGCGAGCGAGCTTGGACTTTCATTGATGCGGTGGAACTGCTGAGCAGAACCGCAAATTTTGGTGATGTCAAAAGCACTATAGTGCACCCCGCTACTACCACACATGCCAAGTTGAGCCCATCGGAACGCAGCGCGGCGGGCATTGGCGAGGGTTTGATCCGCATAGCTGCTGGGCTCGAAGACGCGGATGATTTGATACGAGACTTGCAACGGGGTTTTGCTGCACTGGGCTAAGATCCAGATACTAATAGATGCTTGGTTGTGGGCGGTAGTTGGTGGCGAAAAACATCGCGGCTGATTATCAACATCATTATTAGAATACATCGATAAGATATTGTTTAAAAACAATATTTTACACCGTTATGCATCCTTTTATTGGATTTCGTTTTAGCAATACCACACGGTTGCTGAGCATCCCCGCACTATTGTTGGCTATACCCCAGCAGTTGGCTGTTTTGGTGAAGCGCTGTTGGTTGATCCATAGGCGTCAACGATGGCGGCGATGACTTCTCGCTCTAATTGAAGCTTGCCTTTACGCACTTCTCCGACCTCAAAAGAGAGCTATTTCCCGGGTTGGAAAAATACCTGAGAATTCGCCAAAACAGCGGCGCACGAAGCTGCGCCATGATGCAATATTGCGATGCTGATCAATGGTGAGCTCTGACAGCGCAATAGACTGGCACTCTTGTTCCTCAGGATTTTTTAAAGTTTTTGGCAGCTGGAGTGCGGTTGTGCTTGTGGTTTATCTAGCGCTGTGATTGGATCGATACACATTGGTTTGTCGGCATGGCTCTAACGCTGAGAAATCCTAGAGAATGCCCAGTCAGGCGATTGATGGTAACCATTCGTATCCAATCGTCCATTGGTCTGGCGCCACACCAACCATTGTTGCTAATAGATCAGAGTTTTTAGGGTTTCGGGGTGAAAAAAAATCAATAGTTCATAATCATTTTCTGGCCACCGCTCTGATGCGCTCTCGGATTTCTGGCAGCTGTGGTGGCTCCAAGCGCGCTAGCAACAGCAATGAGGACAGCGGATTGATATCGCTACCAATGCCGATGCGGTTCATTAATTGAGCCAGTAAAACAGTGCTTCCTCGTTCCATAAATGGATCAAATACAGTGTCACCCTCACGCGAATAACGGCGAATAAACTACTCAGGTAGCTGTGGATTCAAGCAGGCGCGATAACTGATTTTGTGCAAACGATGAGCTGGCCGCTGGCGAGCTGTCCAGAGTTCGTCTATGGTGTATGGCACCGCCGGACAGTGCTAGCTGTGGTGGGAGTGCGGGGTGCAAGGCGCAATTAATGCGCTGCTACCTCAATGTTGAGCGCTTCAATTTTTTTGCTTATGGTGCGTTCTGCACCAGTGCGAAACTCTTTCATTTGATCAAAGCTGAGATAGCGGTATAAATCGTCGTGTTTGGGGTCGCCGGGATTTAGTGGCAAACTGGCCACGCATTCTAAGTACTGCTCGTGGGAGGGCAGCTTACCGAGTATTGCGCTCACAGCCGATAGCTCTGCCGAGGCCAAGTAGACATTGGCATCCCGACCCATGCGGTTGGGGAAGTTGCGCGTCGATGTCGAAACTACGGTGGCACCGTCCTGTACTCGTGCTTGATTTCCCATGCACAGCGAGCAACCCGGAGTTTCGGTGCGCGCTCCGACACGCCCAAAAGTAGCGTAATGCCCCTCTTGTATTAATTGTTGCTGATCCATCCGCGTTGGTGGGGCGATCCACAGTCGGGTAGGCAGATGACTGCAATCACTAGCTGCCAACACCTGTGCTGCCGCACGATAATGACCGATATTGGTCATGCAGGAGCCGATAAATACTTCATCCACCTCATCGCCCTGCACGGCGGACAGAGCTCGCACATCGTCTGGGTCATTGGGGCAGGCCAGTAGTGGTTCCTTGATCTGCTCCAGCTCTATATCAATGGTGGCGGCGTATTGTGCATTGCTGTCTGGGCGCATCAAGCTGGGATTGTCCAGCCACTGTTCCATTTTCTCAGCGCGCCGCTCTATGGTGCGCACATCGCCGTAGCCTTCACTACTCATCCAGCGCAACAGCGTAACATTTGAGCGCAGGTACTCGCTCACTGGTGCCTCGTCGAGCAACACCGTACAACCGGCGGCGGAACGCTCTGCCGAGGCATCGGAAAACTCGAAGGCCTGTTCAATTTTTAATTGTGGCAACCCTTCGATTTCGAGAATGCGACCGGAGAAGATATTTTTTTTGCCACGCTTTTCTATTGTCAAAAGCCCTTGCTGGATGGCCATATAGGGAATGGCGTGTACCAAGTCACGCAAGGTGATGCCCGGTTGCAGCTGATCGCCGTGGAAGCGAACCAGCACCGATTCCGGCATATCCAAGGGCATGATGCCGGCGGTGGCAGCAAAGGCGACAAGACCAGAGCCTGCTGGGAACGACATACCGATGGGAAATCGGGTGTGTGAGTCGCCGCCGGTGCCGATGGTGTCCGGCAACAACATGCGGTTGAGCCAAGAGTGGATGATGCCATCCCCAGGTCGTAGTGAGATGCCACCACGCGTTTGAATAAACTCTGGCAAGCTGTGTTGGGTGGCTATATCTACTGGTTTTGGGTAGGCCACGGTGTGACAAAAAGACTGCATTACCAAGTCGGCAGAAAAGCCGATGCAGGCCAAATCTTTCAGCTCATTGCGGGTCATCGGCCCGGTGGTATCTTGTGAGCCGACTGTGGTCACGCGCGGCTCGCAGTAGCTGCCGGGCAATATTCCGTCGACACCACAGGCCTGACCGACCATTTTTTGTGCCAAGGTATAGCTGTGGCTATCGGCTGTTGACATCGGTGGCTTGCGGAACAAATCGCTCGCCCCTTTGCCCAGCACTTCACGCGATTGGTTGCTCAAATTGCGCCCCAGGATTAACTGGATGCGCCCACCAGCACGCACTTCATCAAATAGCACATCAGAACGCATCTCAAAGCGGCTCAGCACGGCGCCGTCCTCGCTACGCAGTTCGCCCTCGTAGGGCAGAATATCAATCACCGCACCGCCGTCAATTTGTCGGACATCGCATTCGATGGGCAACGCCCCGGCATCCTCCAGAGTATTGAAGAATATCGGGGCAATGCTACCGCCGATGCAGATGCCGCCGCGGCGTTTATTGGGCACTCCTGGGATGTCTTCACCAATATGCCAAACCAGTGAATTGACCGCTGATTTTCGCGATGACCCAGTGCCGACGACATCGCCGACAAACACCACGGGCAAACCTCGCTCCTGCAATTCGCTGAGCTCTTGCAGGGCATTGGGGTGCATGTTCTTGTACATTGTGGTGGCGTGTAGTGGAATATCTGGTCGAGACCAGGCATCCTGTGCTGGTGACAGATCGTCGGTATTGGTCTCCCCATCGATCTTAAATACGATGGCGCGTATTTTTGGCGGGACTTCTGGACGGCGCTGGAACCATTCACCAGCCGCCCACGATTCGATCACCGCTGTGGCGGCGGCAACTCCGGCCTGAGCACGTTCGGCGATATCGTGGAAGGCTTCAAATATCAGCAAAGTGTTTTTCAGCTGCTCAGCTGCGGCAGTGCTTAGCGCCTGGTCATCAGCATTGAGCAATGACACTAGTGAGGTGACGTTGTAGCCCCCCGCCATGTTGCCGAGCAGGGTGATGGCTGCCTGAGGTGAGATCAGTGGGGAGCTGGCCTTGGCGTTGGCTATATCGGACAAGAACGCCGCTTTGACATAGGCGGCCTCATCGACCCCGGGCGGTACACGTGTACCCAATAGCTCTAGTAATTCTGCTGCTTGCGCCGACGGAGGGTCTTTGAGTAATTCGACCAACTCTGCCGTCGTGGTTGCGTCAAGGGGCTTGGGAGGTAGCCGTTCAGCGGTGCGCTCTGCCACATGTTCATAGTAGGCTGTGAGCATTAGATAGCGTTAAATTGGCGAGGCTATCAATATTATAGCAGTGCCTGACTGGAGCAATTGACCTTTGCGCTAAACTGCGGCTTATTCAGATACAAATGTGGCGGCATCGGCATGGCAGCTCACAGTAGTCTTAGTGGCGAGCTCAAAGTGCCGACACCGTGCATCGGTGTTTGCTCTTCCACCACCCTCGGCGACCCGGTGTGTAGGGGTTGTAAGCGCTTCGCCGATGAAGTGCAATTGTGGGCGGGTTACAGCGACCTAGATAAGCGCAGTGTTGAGCGGCGCTTGCAGGCATTGCTGTTGCGCGCTAGTCGGGACAAGTTTCAAGTGACGGATGAGCAGCAATTGAGAGCCTATCTGCAACGTCGAGGCTTGGGACGTAGCCTCCACCGCTCACCGCTGTGCTGGGTACACGAATTATGGCGCGATGCTGGCGTAGAATCGTTGGATGGCACTGGTGTTGAGTTGTTGCCGCTGTGGCGCAGCTATCCGGTGCGCTCGGTGCTAGATGCCCTGCACATGGATTTTTTGCGTTTATCTCAGGCTTATGCTCAGCGCCGCATGCGGCGCTGTAGCGCTGTCCTGCGCCCCATCATTGAGTGAGGTCAGTTGTGGTGATAGTGGGTAACAACAGCAGTTACAGTAGCTGTGCGGCGGAGTCCAGCTGCCAATCGCCATCGGAATAGCGCAGATAGCGGATTGGCTGGCCTTCATCCCAAGCACCGAGCACGACCCGACGACCGCCGTTGGGTGCTAGGGGGTGTATGGCTGGGCGGTGGGTGTGTCCGTGCACCATATGTTGTGCTCCATGCTCGCCTAACAATGCGTTGACTACCGCTGCTGAGATGATGTCGCTGTCGTCGATGGCAGCTTGTTGTGGGTCGCCGTGCCCATACATCAGCTGCTTTTTTTTGCTGTGTTCACGCAGTAGGCGACCGATGCCATTGCGCCAGTGCTTGGGCAGACGCAAAAATAGTGCGCGTATTTTGGGGTTTCTGCTCCAGTTGCGCCAGCGTACATAGCTGACTGCTTGGTTACACAAGGTGTCGCCGTGGCACAGCAGCACCAGTTCATCGCCGAGCGCTATGATGGTCGGATCGCTGAGTAAAGTGGCACCGACCCGATCGGAAAACAGCTCGCCGAGCATGAAGTCGCGGTTGCCACCCATCAGCCATAGCCGTGTGCCAGTACTGCACAGCTTGCGCATTGCGCTGTCAATGCGGTGGATGCATTCATCCTCTTGATCATCGCCAATCCAGGCATCAAATAGATCCCCGAGAATGAATAGGTCGCTTACACCGAGAGCCTCGTGGCACAAAAAATTCTCGAACGCGGCGATTGCTGGCGGCCGCTCAACAGTCAAATGTAAGTCGGATATGAAAAGGGCACTGTCGGTGGCGTACATGTTGTCTTCAGGCCATGCCGCGAGGCGGTATCCTATACTATAGCAGTTACAGTTAATTGTCCCGCTTCATCCAGCGATGACTCAAGCAGCCATTGGCACCTCTGGGGACGATAATTTCCTGCGCCGTCTATTGCGTCGCGAGTCGGTGGACGGCGCACACGCACAGTTGCTCACCCGCTTTCCTCCAGAGCCGAACGGTCAGCTACATATCGGCCATGCGCGGGCGATTTGTCTAAATTTTGGTCTGGCCGAAGAATTTAGCGGGCGTTGCAATCTGCGCCTAGACGATACCAACCCACTGAATGCTGCGCGGGAATACGGTGCAGCCATAGCAGCGGATGTACGTTGGTTAGGCTATCGCTGGGCGGGAGAGGTTCGCCATACTTCAGATTATTTTGATCGCTTGCGCGACTGCGCTGAGCAATTGATAAACGCACAGCGGGCTTATGTCTGCGAGCTATCGTCTGAGGAAATTCGCGAGCAGCGCGGTAACCTGCGCGAGCCGGGGCAGGACAGCCCACATCGGGATCGCTCTCAAGCGGATAATTTGCGTTTGTTTCAAGCGATGTGTACCGGACGCAGCCCCGAAGGGTCGGCAGTGTTGCGCGCACGCATTGATATGCGATCGCCCAATATGCAGT
>JABABF010000248.1 GCA_014238345.1 Gammaproteobacteria bacterium | reverse complement strand
CTTACGTCTATCTGCTAGTGCGCGTGGCGTTCACAGAACAGTCCACTGCGCTGCTGGAGGCCAGTCGCAGCCTCGGTCGCGGCCCCTGGCGCACGTTTTTTGGTGTTGCGCTGCCGGTGGCGCGGCCGGCGATTGCTGCGGGGGTCAGCCTGGTGCTGATGGAGGCGCTGGCAGATTATGGCACGGTGGACTATTTTGGAGTCAGTACCTTTACCACCGGCATTTTTCGCACCTGGTACGGCCTGGGTGAGCTCACCACCGCGGCCCAACTGGCCTCTTTGCTGTTGCTGTTTGTCTTTGTGCTATTTGCTCTGGAACGGCTTTCACGGCAGCGCCTGCGCTTTCACCATGGCACTGTGAGCAAAGCGATACAGCGCATCCCCCTGCGCGGTTGGCGCGCGGCTGGCACCCGTGCTTGGTTGGCGCTGATATTGCTGGCGGCTTTTGTCATACCCACTACTCAGCTGGCTTTGTGGGCTGGGACCCATTGGCGCAGCAGTGTAGATGCAGGTTTTATGACTCTGGTTAGCAACACGTTTATGTTGGCGGCGATTGCCAGCCTTTGTTGCTTGGCAGTGGCGCTGTTTCTGGCCTACGGCAAGCGGCTATTCCCGGACCGGCTGACGGTGGCTGCTGTGCGCACTGCGGGCATGGGGTATGCTGTGCCCGGTACCGTCATTGCAGTGGGGGTATTGATTCCGTTTGCTTGGCTGGATAATCATATCGACCTGTTGATGCAAGAAAACTTTGGAATGCCCACGGGGCTGCTGTTGAGTGGTTCGCTGGCAGCGCTAGTGTTTGCCTACGTGGTGCGTTTTTTATCGGTATCACTGCAGACGGTGGAGTCCGGCCTATCGCGAATTGGCGGCAGCCTCGATGAATCTGCGCGTTCACTGGGCGCCAGTGCCGGCGGTGTGCTGAGGCGAGTACATTTGCCCATACTGCGAGGCAGTCTGCTGACGGCGTTACTATTGGTATTTGTGGATGTGCTGAAGGAGTTGCCTGCGACGCTCATTTTACGGCCATTCAATTTCAATACTTTGGCGGTACGTGCCTTTGAACTCGCCTCCGACGAGCGGCTTGCCGCCGCTGCCACCCCCGCTCTGGCTATTGTGTTGATAGGCTTATTGCCTGTCATTTTACTGAACCGGGGTATGGCCGCAGGGGAGGATGGCCATGGCTGAGCATCTGAAACTGCGCGACGTGTCGGTGCACTACGGCGCTTTTACCGCTGCGCACAATGTCTCCCTGTCCCTGCAGGCGGGTGAGATCGGTTGCCTTCTGGGCCCCTCTGGCTGCGG
>JABABF010000247.1 GCA_014238345.1 Gammaproteobacteria bacterium | reverse complement strand
TTAATTTAGCTCCTGGCCTCCGTGCTACAGACGTGGCCTTACGGACGATTAGCGAAGCGCTCACAAAAGCGGCGTGCTTAACACTCGGACTCGAAGCACAGGAGCTACAGGCAGAGTACCGTCCGGCGTTGACACGAGCAGGGCGCGATGGGCTTGAGGCGGAGATCTATATCTACGACACGCTTCCAGGTGGTGCGGGTTTTGTGCGACGCGTCGCCGATCTGGGTATCAGTGTCTTCGAATCCGCGTTGAAGATCTTGGAGAGTTGTCCGGACAAATGCGACCGGTCGTGCTATCGCTGTCTGAGGAGCTACAAGAACAAGTTCGAGCACGATCTTCTGGATCGCTACGTTGGTGCAAGTCTTTTGCGATTCCTAATTCATGGGACCTATCCCAACTTGGATCCAGCGCGGCTTGCCGCATCTACCGAATTGCTCTTTCAGGACCTCCGCCGGCAGAATTTTGAAGAAGTAACTATTGAACGGAATCGGCCCTTCACGTTGGCTGGTTTTGGAACAGTAATCGCTCCCATCTATGTAACGCGAGCCGACAACTCTGAATTCATCATCTGCATCCAAGGGCCTCTCACGCCTGGGGTGCCTCCTGACGATGCACTCCGAAACCTCAAGGAGTCCTGCCCTTCAATAGTGCTGCTCTCTGACGAAATGGTCGTACGGAGAAACCTTCCGAAGGCAACGAGCCGTCTTATCTCGCGGATTATCGGGTAGATGAGCTGCCCAGAGACAGCAGCCGGAGGAGATCACCACCCTGAGCATGGACTTCGGCCCCTGACCGGCCGACCTGGCAACCGGAATGTCGCGGCGCACAAAAAATACCAACCACTTTTCTGAGGGGTTCGCCGGGGAGTCCGGGGTTTTTGGGTGGCGGTCTTTGAGTCGCGTGGGGCAGGGTTATCGGTATTGTGTTGCTTCCTGTAGCAGGCGGTGCAGCAGGGCCGGAGCTTCCGGCACGCGTGCCCGGCCGCCGGCGCGGTGCGCCCGCACGATGCGTTGCAGTGTTTCCAGGCAGTGCTGGAAGTCATCGTTTACCACGCGGTAGTCGTAGTCCGCGGCGTGCCGCAGGTCCGTCTCCAGGTCGAACATGCGTTCCAGGATCACCTTTTCGCTGTCCTGGCTGCGGCTGTGCAATCGCCGCAGCAATTCTTCCAGGGAGGGCGGCAGAATGAAGATGGAGGTGGTTTGCGGGTAATGCTTTCGCAGTGCCGCGGCGCCCTGCCAATCCAGTTCCAGCAGCAGTCCCTGGTCGGTGTCCAGATGCTCCAGCACGACATTCCGGCTGGTGCCGTAGTGGTTGCCATGTACCACGGCGTGTTCCAGGAATTC
>JABABF010000246.1 GCA_014238345.1 Gammaproteobacteria bacterium | reverse complement strand
GCCGCCGGGATCCCCGACCAACAGCTCGCCATCGGCACCACAAAAGCGCATGCGGGTGAAATAATTGATGATCATTCGCAGACGCGGGATACCGCGCAGTTGAACACTCCAGCGCGTGGGCTCATCACCCAACATGTCGCTCAGCAGGGCGATGCGCTCAGAGCCTCGCAACCCCTCCTCCACCTCACGGGCATGGGTGGCGGCCTCGTCTAGGCTCCACTGTGGGGGGATGCCCGCATGAACTAGAGTCCACGCACACATCTCAGCCGTGGCGGCCTCCCGGTAGAGCAGGGGTTGCGAGGCCAGCCAGTCCAGCAGCGGCTCACGGTCGGGGGCGGCTAGGAGCTCCTGCAAGGTATCGCTGGGTTGCGGTGGATGACCCACATAGGCACAGGCCAACAGGTAAAGATCGTGATTGCCTAGCACGACCGTCACCGCCTTGCGCCAGTGATACAGACGACGCAACACCGCCAGCGAATCTGGCCCACGATTGACGAGGTCACCCGTACAAAAAAGGCGATCGGTAGCGGGGTTGAAGGCGATGGTAGCTAGCAGCTGGTCGAGCTCGGTGGCACAACCGTGGATATCGCCGACTAGGTAGGTGGGCATGGGGAGCTTAGGTGGAGGCTTGTTGGCTTTTTAGGGCGTGCGCTGCGGAAAAATCCGCTTTTTCTTTTTTGGTGTTGCCAAACGCTTGGTATGCGCACCCACGAGAAGTGTGAAAAACAGCATTATCCAAAGTCAGTTCTATCGCCTTGTTACAATCCTCTAGAGACTCCTCATAACAGCCTTGTTTTTCTTTGACATAACCGCGAGTGCTATCACTCAGCGCATACGGCTCCAGTACCAGCGCCTTGTTATAACCCTCTAGATCCCTTGCGCAATCTTCTGCTTTTTCTTTTTCTTTTGCATAACCACGGAACACATAATAACGCTCCGTATCATTCTCAGCTAATTCTATAGCCTGTGTAAAATCATTTAGGGCGTTGGATTTGTTAGTGTAAGTCGCCAGGCTTCTTGGGTTTACTTGATCCGTTTTTATTTCTCTATAAAGTGAAGATATTGGTAGCCAATCGCAGTTGCTCATGCCTTGGTATTTTGTCAGAAATTCATCTCCCCATTCTATCAACTCAGCCGCCGCACTTATCTTCTTGACCTGACCCACCCTCTCTGTGCTAGTTGCCATCACTCTACCTGTTGTCACCTATTTCTCCCATTCCTTCCGCAACCATCATACCCCCACTCAATTCAACATCCCCGGCAGTATCAGAGCAAAGCTAGGAATCGCTACGCGGAACTCGCCGGCGGTCTGGCTGTGCATCAGGTAATTGCCCTCCATGGAGCCAACCGCCGTGGCGAGCAAGGTGCCGCTGGTGTAGCGAAATCGTTGTCCCGGATCGATCTCGGGCTGTAGCCCCACCACTCCTTCGCCCTCTACTTCCTGTATGTCGCCGTCGCCGTCAGTGATGATCCAATGGCGGCGCAATAGCTGTACGGTCTCCTCGCTACGATTGTGGAGGGTGATCGTGTAGGCAAAAGCGTGGCGCGGGGCCTCCAAGTCTGAATGCTCCTCTAAATAACGCACCTCGGTCTCGACCCCGACTTCGGGAGCTCCCTCAGTGCCAATACGCCCGGCGCTCATCGCGCCGCACCCTCATCGGCCAACGCCGTAGCGATCAGGGCGAACTGCACCGGAGAGAGCCGCTCGGCTCGCTCTTTGGGGTCGATGTCCAAGCCACGCAGGCGCTCGGCGGAGATCAGCGCCGCCAGTGCGCGCCCCAAGGTCTTGCGCCGCTGGCCAAAGGCCGCCCGCAATAGCGCTGGCATCATGCCCGCACCCTGCGCCCGTTGCTCCGCCGCACAGGGGCGCAGGCGTAGTACCGTGGAGCGCACCGCTGGCGGTGGCTTGAAGGCTCCCGGTGCCACTGTAAACAGTCGCTCTATCCGGCACTGGAAGTGCGCCGCTACGCTGAGGCGCCCATAATCGCGCGCGCCGGGATCAGCACACAGGCGGTCGGCCACCTCGCGCTGGAGCATCAGGTGCATATCCTCAATAACATCGGCACAGTCAAACAGTCTAAACAGCAAGGGGGTCGATATCTGGTAGGGCAAATTGCCGATGATGCGCAGTCGTCCAGCTCCGCTGGCGGCCAGCGCACTCAGATCAAAATCCAGCGCATCGCCACAGTGTAGGCTGAAGCGGGGATGATCACCGAAGCGCTCACGCAATGCCTGCGCCAACGAGCGATCCAATTCCACGGCGTGCAACTCACAGCCGCTGTCCAGTAGCGGTGCGCTGAGTGCGCCGCCGCCAGGGCCGATCTCTAATACACGCTGGCCGGGGGTGGGAGCCAGTGCGGCGATAATGCGCCCGATAATCTGGGGGTCGTGCAAAAAATGTTGCCCGAGTCTGGGCCGCCGCCGCATCATCCCTCGCCCACTGCTAGCGGGTGCGCAAAGTCAGCTCAGTGGCGGTGGCGATGGCGGCGCCGAGGCTCCCCTCGTCCACTGCCCCGCCGCGCCCGCCAGCACGCTCCAGCGCCGTGCCGTGATCCACCGACACTCGCAAGATCGGCAGACCCAGTGTGATGTTGATGGTCTCACCAAAGCCACTGTGCTTGAGTACTGGCAACCCTTGGTCGTGATACATCGCCAACACGGCATCCACTCCCGCCAAGCGGGCTGGGGTGAAAGCGGTATCGGCTGGCACTGGCCCCTCTAGGTGCATTCCCTCGTCTCGCAACGCCGCTAGACAAGGCTCAATAATCTCTATCTCCTCGCGCCCCAGGGTCCCCCCCTCACCGGCGTGAGGGTTCAGCCCGCAGACTGCAATGCGTGGCTCAATACAGCCAAAATAATGCTCCAGCCCTGCCACCATGGTGTGCAGCGTATCGCGTAGCGCATCGCCACAAATGTTGGCTGCCACCTCGGCCAGCGGCAGATGGGTCGTGGCCAGCGCCACACGCAGTGAGTCCGACACCAGCATCATCACCACCGTCTCAGCGCCAGTGTACTCCGCCAAAAACTCAGTGTGACCGCTAAAGGATTGCCCATTTTGGTTGAGGATGGCCTTGTGTACCGGCCCGGTCACCAGACCCTCGCAGTGCCCGTCTAGGCACAGCTGCGCCGCCCGTCTCAGCGCAGCCAGCACATAGGGAGCGTTGGCGGGCTGCAACTCGCCGGGCACTGCCGTTGCCGCTAGCGGCTCGGCGATATAACTCAGCTCCCCTGCCTGACGGCACACCGGCGCTGTGGATGAGCCATCACAGGCATGCAATTGCAAGCCCAAACCGAGCTGTTGGGCACGGGCAGCGAGCAGCGCGGGGTCGGCGACCACCACCACCTCGGCGGCCCGCTC
>JABABF010000245.1 GCA_014238345.1 Gammaproteobacteria bacterium | reverse complement strand
TGAGCAGTAAGGGCAAGTAGCTCAGCATGGATGTGCACGACAGTGTGCGTTTAGAGATGAGCGAGGATGGTCGGGTACTGTCTTTTGCGGCAGTCAACGCCAGCCGTACGGCGCGGGCGCTGGTCGGCACGATGCGCGCCTTGGCAGGCAATATGGCACAGGGTGTCAGCACGGGTTTCGAGCGTTGTCTGTTGTTGAATGGTGTCGGTTACCGCGCTGCATTAACTGGCCAGACCTTACAGTTGACACTGGGCTACTCGCATCCTGTCAGCTATCAGTTGCCGGAAGGGATCAGTGCTGAGTTGCCGACTCCGACCAAGATTATCCTGCGGGGCATAGATAAGCAGCGCTTGGGGCAGACAGCGGCCGAGTTACGTGCTCTGCGTCGACCGGAGCCCTACAAGGGCAAGGGCGTACGCTACGAAGATGAAGTGGTGCGTCGCAAAGAAGCTAAGAAAAAGTAACGGTAACGGTAACGGGTGTAATCATGGCGATGGAAGGGAAACAGCAGGCGCGTTTGCGGCGTGCACGGCGTGCACGCGGGCGTATTCGTGCGCGCGCTTTGCCACGGCTCAGTGTGTACCGTACGCCGCGCCACATTTACGCTCAGCTGCTGACCTCAGATGGCTCGCGGGTATTGGCTGCGGCTTCCACCCTGGAGACACAGTTACGCGATGGTGCCACTGGCAACTGCACAGCTGCGGCGCGTATCGGCACCTTGATCGGAGAGCGGGTACTCGCGGCGGGCATCGACACCGTGGCCTTTGATCGTAGCGGTTATCGCTATCATGGTCGAGTTCGCTCGCTGGCTCAGTCGGCGCGCGAAGCTGGCTTGCACTTCTAGGGGGAGATGCAGAAAAATGGCGGTTACACCGAATGCTCACGCCAATGCTGGGCAAGAAAGAATAGAGGGCTTACATGACAAGCTGGTATCAGTGCGCCGTGTGTCCAAGGTGGTCAAGGGTGGGCGCATGTTCAATTTTGCGGCGCTGACAGTGGTCGGCGACGGCAAAGGGCGCGTGGGTTTTGGCTGTGGCAAGGCGCGCGAAGTGCCGTTGGCCATCAATAAATCGCTGGAAGCAGCCCAGCGCAATCTGCACGAGATACATTTGAGCGGCACCACGTTGCAATATCCGGTGACCGCTCGCCACGGTAGTTCACGGGTGTACATGCGCCCAGCAGCGCCGGGCACGGGGGTGATTGCTGGCGGCGCGATGCGCGCCGTATTGGAATTGGCCGGAGTGCAGGATGTGTTGACCAAGTGCTACGGCTCGACCAATGCGGTGAATGTGGTGCGCGCCACGCTCAAAGGTCTGCGCTCCATCCAGTCGCCAGAGGATGTGGCGGCTCGGCGCGGTCGCCCGGTCGCCGCCCTGTTTTCTAGCACCCCCTCAGCTCAGCAGCGGGGTCGGTAATGAGCACGGATAAACGCTTGTGCGTTACTCTGCGGCGCAGTTTGATCCGTAGTCCAGTGCGCCGCCGCGCCAGCGTTGCTGGGTTGGGTTTGCGGCGCATAGGCCAGACGGTGGAACTCGAAGACACGCCAGCTGTGCGTGGCATGATTGAACAGGCGCGCCACTTATTGGAAGTGTCGTCACCTGATGCTGGTGCGATGCAAGGAAAGAGCGGTAGAAGAGCGGTGAAGAGCGGTGACTGATCATTCCTCAGGGACTTCTGAGCCCGGCACTTGGGGACTCAATACATTGTCTCCAGCCGCCGGTGCCCGACGCGATCGACGGCGTGTCGGTCGTGGCACGGGTAGCGGCACGGGAAAGACCTGTGGCCGTGGACACAAAGGGCAGAAATCGCGTTCCGGAGCGAGTCAGCGGGTGGGTTTTGAGGGCGGTCAGATGCCGCTACATCAGCGTTTGCCAAAATTTGGTTTTCACTCACGCATTGGCCAGCTGACCGTCAAATTACGGCTCGGCGCCCTTGCGTATTTGCCCGCTGATATCAGTAGCACTGAGGTGATCGATGTGGATGCACTCAAGCGCGCTGGGTTGGTTGCTCGCAACTGCAAACGGGTGAGAATCTACCTGTCTGGCGAGCCGCCGCAACAAGCATTGCGCTTGCGCGGCATTGCGGTGTCACGCGGTGCCCGCGCAGCTATTGAGAGCTGCGGTGGTGCAGTCGATATCACTGCTGATACTGGCGAGCCATCGGTAGCGGCTGCAGATGCCGAGCGCATCAAATCTGAAAGCGGTGATGCTGATGCTGATGTAGAGCCGACTAGCTGAGCCATGGCTACTTCTACCGCCACTGCCATGTTGCAGCAACCAGGTATCCGCGAGTTATTGCATCGTCTGCGCTTCTTGTTTGTGGCGATCTTGGTCTACCGTATCGGCACACATATCCCGTTGCCCGGCATTGATCCTGAGCAATTGTCGCGCCTGTTTCAACAGAACCAAGGCACTCTGCTCGGATTGTTCAATGTGTTTTCTGGGGGCGCGTTGGAGCGCATGAGTATTTTGGCGCTCGGTGTGGTGCCGTATATCACGGCTTCCATCATCATCCAGATGATGAGTGCAGTGCATCCGCACTTGGAGCAGCTGCGCAAGGAAGGC
>JABABF010000244.1 GCA_014238345.1 Gammaproteobacteria bacterium | reverse complement strand
ATATGGCTCTGTCATAAGATTCAGAGCCCACTCCAGCTCTGGGAAAGGCCAAATAGTGCACGGCAATGCCCAATGCGTTCAACTGCCCTCGCTCGCGGTGCAACAGCTGGCAATAACCACAATTGATGTCGGTAAATACCACCACGTGATGCTTCGGCTTAGCCGGGCTGTAGCTAATGAATTCCTTATCTGGCACTCCCTGCAACAACTCACGTACCCAACGCTGTCGGTGTTGCGCGGTCAAATCGACAACGCGCCCGGTATCCAAACCAAACAGCTGCCCCACCAACACCCGTGTACCATCACGGTTCACATAGATCCAAGATCCCTCTTCTGTCAGCCCTTCGTAGAGGCCGGGCAGTTCGCTGGGATACAGTCGAGACAGGCGTAGCTCGGGCAATGTGCGACTCAATTGAGACATCAGTGCGCGGCGTTCGTCGTCGGCCTGAGCTGTCGATACTGGTGGGGGAGCAGCAAAGCTCGACGAGACTCCATACAGACCGAGTATGGCGATGCTAAGCGCGGTAGCGATAACGGTGAATGGGGGTGGATGGCGCATCACAGGATACCTCAGCCGCGGGGATGGTGGCGGGCGTGCAATTCTTGTAGGCGGTGGCGCGCTACATGAGTATAAATCTGTGTCGTGCCGAGGTCGCGGTGGCCGAGCAACAGCTGCACCACGCGCAGGTCAGCACCATGATCCAAGAGATGGGTAGCAAAGGAGTGGCGTAACACATGGGGTGAAGGTAGCCGAACGATGTCGGCAAGTCTAGCGTAGCGACGCAGACGATACCAGAACGCCTGACGCGTCAGTGGCCGACCACCACGACCGGGAAACAGGAACCGCCCACCGCCGCCGGCAATGCGTTCACAGGCCTCCTCTAGGTAGCGGCGCAACCATTGCAAGGCTTCCTCGCCGACTGGGACAATGCGCTCGCGCCCGCCCTTGCCGAGTACCCGCACAAGGCCGCGCTCAGCGTCAAGACTAGAAAACCGCAACCCCAACAATTCGCTGATGCGTAGTCCACTAGCATAGAGCAGCTCCAACATAGTGCGATCCCGCAACCCGATGGGTGTGCCGGTGTCCGGTGTCACCAACAAGCGCTCCACCTCCTCCTCTCCCAAGCTGTGCGGCAAGGGGCGTCCGAGGCGCGGACTCTCGACTTGAGCGGTGGGATTATCCGTCATTTTTCCTTCCCGTACCAACCAGCCGTAGAAGCTACGCAACGCCGATAACAAGCGTGCCGCCGAGCGGGCACTGCCGCCCGCCGTTGTGTAGTGATGCAGGTATTCGAGTACCGAGGCACGCTCAATGCCCTCCAAAGTCTCGCCGCGTCCGGTGACCCAACGATCAAAACGACCGAGGTCGCCCGCGTAGGCCGCCAATGTGTTGTCGCTCAGACCGCGCTCCTGCCAAAGCCTGTCCAACCAATGGTTGATGATACCAGGCGGCGCATTCTGCGCCGTCACCACACCACCCAACGGTGACCTTTAGCCCAAACGCTCGCGAATGCGAGCTGCTCGACCGCGCAGCTGACGCAAGTAGTACAACTTGGCTCGCCGTACCCGACCTCGGCGCTTCACCTCAATGCTGTGCAATAGAGGACTGTGCATTTGGAAGACACGCTCAACACCGACACCATGGGAAATACGGCGCACTGTAAACGACGCATTCAGATCGCGACGCCGCAAGGCGATGACCACGCCTTCATAAACCTGTAGACGCTCACGCCCTCCCTCGCGCACCCGCACTTGTACCGCCACGGTATCACCGGAGCCAAAATCTGGTAGATCGTTGCGCCGCCGCTTAGTGCCCTGGGTGCCGGGGCCAGTAGTGCGCGAGGTGGATTTGGCGGCGGGGCGGTTGCTGGTGGAGTGGGATCCGGACTTCTGACATGGCTCCCGATACCCGTTCCGCTGAGCTGAACGCTGTGCCACCGACCGTCAGTATGCGTTTTGGCATCGTCACACTGTTCCCGCAGATGTTTGGAGCGGTGTCGGAATACGGTGTCACCGGTCGCGCCATGCGTACGGGTCTGATCGAGCTACATTGTTGGAACCCGCGCGACTACAGTACAGATGCATCGCGGCGTGTCGACGACCGACCCTACGGTGGCGGCCCCGGCATGGTGCTGCAGGCACCACCGCTGGCGGAGGCGCTACGTACGGCGCGCGCTTCGCTAGGGGGAGATGCGCACTCGGTGGCATTGTCGCCACAGGGGCGATGTCTCAGCCAGCGCGAGCTGATTGAGATTGCACGCACCGCAAAGCCATTAATCATGCTGTGTGGACGTTATGAGGGGATTGATGAGCGGTTACTTCGAGACGAGGTCGACGAGGAGTGGTCGCTTGGCGATTTTGTTATTAGCGGTGGAGAGCTGGCGGCAATGGTGCTGATTGATGCTATCGCCCGCCATGTGCCAGGAGTTTTGGGGGACGCTCGCTCGGCCAGTGAAGATTCTTTTGCCAGCGGTCTATTAGATGCCCCTCACTACACTCGCCCAGAGCAGTATGCTGGACAGGGAGTACCGCCCGTACTGATCAGCGGCAATCACCAGGCAGTGCGGCGCTGGCGGCTCAAGCAGGCACTGGGTAGAACTTGGCAGCGACGCCCAGAATTGCTGGCCGGACGCACACTTGATAGCGAGCAGAGCCAACTTCTGGCAGAATATAGGGAGGAACTAGTGGCACACAGCGTAGCCGAGCACAGCACATCATGAGCAAACACCCTCTGATCGACGCGATTGAGGCACCGCAGCGGCGCAACGATCTACCAGATTTTGGCTCCGGTGATACCGTGGCGGTACAAGT
>JABABF010000243.1 GCA_014238345.1 Gammaproteobacteria bacterium | reverse complement strand
CGACACTTGGTTGGCGTACTGTCAAATCGAAGTAGTTGATCAGCACGGCGACCCCGACCGAGCAGTTGTTGCCAGCATCTAATTCATCGGGCGCAGTGGCCACGCAAGCGCCCACATAATAGGTGGCTCCAATAGTCTGCGATGGCGGCACCAAGCAGTCTTGGCTGATACTGCCGCTATTGAATCCAGCGGCGAGGGCGGGCACCGTCACGCTCGCTGTACACAGCGGCGTATCAGTCGTTGTAATACTCGAATCATCCGACCAATAGAAGCGCAAGGTGGTCGACGATGCCATCTCTGAGCCACTATTCTGTACCGTTGTAGCAAGGCTAATCGTATCGCTGGAATTCACGGTGTCTTTGTCGATACTGGTAGCGCCCGGCAGCACAATCAAATCGACACCGATGATACTCACAGCCACCCCAACCGAGCAGTTGTTGCCCGCATCTAATTCATCGGACACCGTCACCACGCAAGCCCCCACATAATAGCTACCGCCGGCAATGAGTGACTCAGGCACTAGGCAACTTTGGCTAAGGCTCTGGCTATTGAACCTAGAGGCGAGGGTGGGCACTGAAACGCCAGCGACACACAGCGACGTATCAGTAGTCGAAATAGTCGAATCCTGAGACCAATAAAAACGCAAGGTGGTGACCGGTGCTGCCCCCTCGCCTTTATTCTGTACCGTTGTAACAAGGGTGATCGTCTCGCCAGCACCCACCAGATCAGGGTCGACACTTAGTGCACTCAACGGCACGACCCAATCGAAGCCGTTGATGCTCACGGCGACCCCGACCGAGCAGTTGTTTTCCACATCGGCTTCATTGCTTGTGGTAGCTATGCAAGCGCCCACATAATAGTTGACTCCACTGCTCTGCGATGACGGCAACGGGCAGGATTGGCTGAGGCTGGCGCTGTGCAAGCCGGCAGCGAGGGCAGCCACCGGAACGCCCTCGGTGCATAGTGGCGTATCAGTAGTCGCAATAGTTGAATCCTCGGACCAATAAAAACGCAAGGTGGTAGCCTCTATCGCCGCCCCCTCGCCAGCATTTTGTGCCGTTGCAAACAGGGTGATTTGATCGCCGAAATTCAGCTGATTAGCGTTGATGTTTAGACTGTTCTCCTGCACCACCCAATCGAATCTATTGATGCTCACTGAAATCCCAACAGAGCAGTTGTTTTCTGCATTTAATTCCTCGGCTGCAGTGGCCACGCAAGCGCCCACATAATAGGTGGCTCCAATAGTCTGCGCGGTCGGGATTGCGCAGGATTGGCTGAGGTTGCCACTATTGGCTGCAGTGGCGAGGGCTGGCACCGCAACGCCCACTGTACACAGCAGCGTATCAGTCGTTGTAATACTCGAATCCTCCGACCAATAGAACCGCAAGGTGGTCGCAGATGCCGCCCCCATGCCGACATTCTGTACTGTGGTATCAAGGGGGATCGTCGCGTCAGAATCCACCGTGTTATCGTCGACACCGGGCTGACTCACAATCAAATCGGCGCTGTTGATCGTCACGGCCAACCCGGTAGAGCAGTTGTT
>JABABF010000242.1 GCA_014238345.1 Gammaproteobacteria bacterium | reverse complement strand
TAGCGTAAATAGCCCCGTGAACCGTAGTTATTTTGCTATGGCCACCAAAAAAGGTCACGACCATCCTCTCCCAACTAAGCCCCTCCCTCCAACAACCTCCCATAGCCCGCCCTGAAGTTCGGATAACGCAACCGATAGCCAGTATCCAGTAGTGCTGCGTTGTGGCAGCGCTTGCTGTTGCGTGGGCGCTGGGGTGGTGTGCCGCCCTCGTGGGGGCATGGTGGCAGTCCCAGTTCACCGGCCAGCCAGTCCATCACCTCGTGTAGCGGTGCGGGCTCGTGGTCGCTGAGGATCAACCGCGCTGGCGGTGCGGTGCCCGTCTCGGCGCAGGCCATGAGGTGGGCGATGGCGGCGGCGGCATCTTCGCTGTGGATACGATTACTATACAGCGGCGGATGGCGCGGACAGGGAGCACCGTTGCGCACTCGCTCTAACAATCGCCCCCCGCGCCCCGGCCCGTAGATGCCCGATAGGCGCAGAGCCGAGGCGGGCCGCCCGACGAGTAGCGCCTCGGCTTCGAGCAGGCAACGGCCAGCGAAGCCGAGCGGCTGCGTGGCGCTACTCTCGTCTACCCACTCGCCGTTGGCTTGATGATAGACGCTGGTGCTGGAGCAGAAGAGCAACAGCTGCGGCGGGCTGTCCAGAGCTGCCAGCAGATGCCGCAGGCCGTCCACATAGATGCGGCGGTAGGCGTTTTCACTGGCTTCCTCGGCGGCGGCGCTGAACAGCACATAATCGAATGTATGCCCGGCCAAGCGATCCCTCATCGCGGTGGGGTCGGTGAGGTCTGCCGCCAGTGCCTGTAGTGGTGCAGGCAGCTCTGCCGCTTGTCGGCGCAGACCCCACACGCGGTGCCCGGCCGCCGCCAAGTACTGTCCGGTGCGGCTACCGACATCCCCGCAACCAGCGATCAAAATGTTGGCCATTGCTCATCCCCAACTTGCGGTGCGGCGTTAGGCTGTGCACCGCAGCTGGATGGTTCCCCCTCAATGCGCAGTGTAGGCTACTGGCTGTTGTGCGGTGTGGGGACAGGGGGCAAATTAGAATAGCCCTATGTCGTCAGCGCCTGCGCCCCCGTCGTGAACCGTCCCCTAGAGCAGCTCTCCATTGCGGCTCTGCCCAAGGTGGAGCTGCAGACGGCGCGTCTGTTGACCGAGAACTTGGGTATTGAGACGGTTCAAGATCTGTTGTTCCACCTGCCAATGCGCTATGAGAACCGCACCTGCACCAGCGTCATTGCCGAGCTGACAGCGCTGAGCGGCAAGGTCGTCATCGTCGCCGAGGTGATCCGTTGCGAGGAGAGTGTCCGTGGTCGCCGCATCCTGCGCTGCGAGGTGGCCGATGACAGCGGCCAGCTACGGCTCCGCTTTTTCAATTACCACCCGTGGTTACGCCGCCAGTTGCAACCGGGGGCGCGGGTGCGCTGTTTTGGCGAGGTGCGTGCCCAGCGGCGCGGTATTGAGATGTTGCATCCAGAACTGCAAGTGTTGCGGGAGGGTGAGGCCGAGGTGGAGCAGAGCCTGACACCGGTCTACCCGTCCACTGCCGGATTGAACCAGTTCGCCCTGCGTCGCGCCACCACCGCTGCCTTGGAACTGATGGACGGTGGCGGGCTGTCCGAATGGCTACCGGAACCGCCCGCACTCGGCGGTGTTGGCACTGGCTTGGCCGAGGCGTTGCACTATCTCCATGCCCCGCCACCCGATGCGCCGCTGGCCGAGTTGGAGGCTGGATGCCACCCCTGCCAGCGGCGGCTCGCCTTTGAAGAGCTGTTGGCGCACCGGCTAAGTTTGTTGCAAGTGCGCCGTGCGGTGCGTAGCCGCGCCGCCCCAGCACTGCCGCCCGCTCCCGAATTGGCGGGGCGGCTACGCGCTGAGTTTGGCTTTGAGTTGACGGCGGCGCAGGAGCGGGTGACGGCGGAGATTGCTGGGGACTTGGCACAGGCGGTGCCGATGTTGCGCCTGCTACAGGGCGATGTTGGCTCTGGCAAGACCGCGGTGGCGGCGCTGGCGGCGGCGCAGGCCGTGGCTACTGGCCATCAAGTTGCCATCATGGCTCCAACGGAGCTCTTGGCCGAGCAGCACTACCAGTGTTTTGAGCGCTGGTTTGCCGAGCTGCAGCTGCGCGTCATCAGTTTGACGCGGCGCGCTCGTGGCCAGCGGCGTCGGCAGCTGTTGTCGGAGTTGCGCAGCGGTGGCGTTGCGCTGGCGGTGGGAACCCATGCGCTGTTGCAGGAGGATGTGAGATTCTCCCGCCTCGGTTTGGCGATTATCGACGAGCAGCACCGCTTCGGGGTGCACCAGCGCCTGACCTTGCGCGACAAGGGTGACGGCACCGCGCCACATCAGCTGATCATGACCGCGACACCGATCCCACGCACACTGACGATGAGCGCTTACAGCGACTTGGATTGCTCGGTGATCGACGAGTTGCCACCGGGGCGGGAGCCGGTGATTACCGCCCTGATGGGCGATGGCCGCCGCAACAAGTTGTTACAGCGGGTGCGCGCCGCCTGCGGGGAAGGGCGCCAGGCCTACTGGATTTGCACTTTGGTGGAGGAATCCGAGAAGCTACAGTGTCAGGCAGCAGAGAAGACCGTCACTTGGTTGCGCGAGGCGCTACCGGAGTTGCAGATTGGCTTGGTGCATGGGCGCCACGGTGTGCGCGAGAAGGCGGCGGTGATGCGAGCCTTCCGCGCTGGGGAGACTGCGCTACTGGTGGCTACGACGGTAGTAGAGGTGGGTGTTGATGTGCCGCGTGCCAGCCTGATGGTGATTGAAAACCCCGAGCGCCTCGGCCTCTCGCAACTGCACCAGCTGCGCGGGCGCATCGGTCGCGGAGCCGAGCAGAGTCACTGCGTGTTGTTGTATGGCTCGCCGCTATCGGCGACAGCGCGGGCGCGGTTACAGGTGATCCGCGACCATCACGATGGCTTCATCATTGCCGAGCGCGACCTCGAATTGCGCGGGCCGGGCGAGATGTTGGGCACCCGCCAGACCGGCATCATGCAATTTCGAATTGCCGATTTGCGCCGCGACCTCGACTTACAGCCCGAAGTACGCCGTTATGCCGCCGCGCTGATGCGCGAGCACCCCGGCAGTGTGGCTCCATTAGTGCGCCGCTGGCTCGGCGAGAAGACGCGCTATGGGGGGGTGTGATGGGGGGGGGGGGAAAAGCGAAGGGAGAGTTTGCTTGGCAGTGACGGTTCCTCTCGCATAGTAAGGTTGCACAGCAAGGCATCAATGTGTGCGAAAATCTCAGGGAATAGGGTCTCACGCCTCTTGCTCTATGCGGAGACGCCTAGTATGTAGAGTTTTATCACTCTCAAAGCACCAAAAATCAGAGCCGGATATGCTTGGGCTACGGATTTCTTCTGTATTGTTTATTTGTGCATTTAAAATGCGAGCTTGTAGTGCAGCTTGAGTCAAGGACATGACTTGCCCATCAAATTCTACTTCCCTAGCACTCTTTACCGTGCACTTAATATCTGTATTCTCTGTGAAGTGTAATGTGTCCCCTATACTTATCTTCAGAGTCAGTAGATTGATATTTGATCGCCTATTAGCTTTCTCAAGTGCTTCTGGATCCACATCTTCGTTGGTCGTAGAAGTGTTGCTTTCTATTTCTTTTCCACCCGTCAATTGCAATGCTGAAATCACTCTTTCGATTTTAATGTCGAAAAACTCGCGGTTCTTTCTTACTCTAAAATCTTGAAAGACATCGTGTAGTAGCCGTTCCACATTTTTTTGGATCCTCCACTTCCACCGCGTAACCACATTCGAATGGGAAGGGTACATTGGTACCATCTAGCTCTTTTATTCTTTGGTCGGCAGAGTTGTCAGTTCGCCCAATCTTTACATAACCAACCATGGCTGGATTGGTCGCTATATAAACTATTCCCATTTTCCTAAACTCCTTTTGTGTTGCCTCTAATAAATCACCACTGACCAGCCCCCCCTAATGGCGCCCCGGGCAGGAATCGAACCTGCAACCTACTCCTTAGGAGGGAGTCGCGCTATCCTGTTGTGCCACCGGGGCGGATGTGTGTCCCGTCATCGTTGCTACTTGGCGAGATTTTCGCAAGTCGTGGTCAAGCGGCACTGTTGAAGCGTGGATGGGTCGCTATGCACCTCACCCCACTCCCCTGCAGGGGTTTATTCGGGCAGAGGGCAGACTCGCTGTGCCCGCATGCCTTTGGGGCCATGGAAGGCGGCGAAGCTGACACCGAGGCCAGGTCGCAGCTGCTCTAGTGTGATGCCATCTACATCATTGCGGTGGAAGAAAGGCTCTTCGCGCAGTTCGTCAGCTTGCAGGAAGCCGTAGCCTTTTTCTTGGTTGTAGCGGATAACTACGCCAGTGTATTCCTCAACATTTTCGGGTGGTGGGGCTGGTGGGGCGTTGCCCGACCGGTTGTTGCGTTTGCCACGCCCGCTGCGGGAGGAGGAGCGGGAGGTGGAGGAGCTGCTGTTGCCCGCTAATGTTTCGCCCACGCTCTGGCCGAGGATGTAAGTGAGGATGCTATCGGCCAGCACAACACCCAAAACACCCATGCCCATTGCGAAGCCCAAGGCTCCCCACATATTGCTGGGATCAAGGTCGCGCAATGCGCCGAATAGATAAGGAGACCATGTCCCCAGCCATACCAGCAACAACACCACAGCATGACGCAACACGCTTTGTATGACTCTGATTTTGGTTGAACTTTTCATCGCCGTTTTTTCTCCGTGCAATTATGTTCGCACAATGATGGTGTACGAACTCCAGAAATCGTCGGCCACCTAAATGTTGGCCTTGGCTGGTATCAGGCGCCGACGCACCGCTATTTGACGCTGCTGTTTCGGCAGATCAAGCGACTTTAGTGCCGCTTGGATACCCGCAACGCGATATTCAATCGGGCAATCCCTGACTAGTATACAGTAAATGCCCTATAGCCCGCCTACCGCTGGCCGCTCAGCCCGCGCCAGCGGTCGTTATCTTCCTACAGTACAGTTCTCAATGGGCTCGGCTCAGCACCCTCTTGTGGTGGCTTCGTGGGTGCGCCCCCTCATTCGCTTCAGATGGCGAGAATAGGTGGGCTAGGAAGTCTGCGGACTATTGTCAGCTGCCAAAGACTTAAGATTTCACCTTGGATCATCAGCTTGTAATACATTATTGATCTGTCGTCATCTGTCATTTGCTCCGAGCGGTTTGATCAGATTTTTCCTAGTCGCCCTCGCTACCCAGTAGGCGTAACTGGCGGCGCAACAGTTCGGCGCTGGCTTCGGCCTGTGTTAGTCGCCGCTGTGTCTCGTCGATCACCTCTGCCGGAGCCTTGGAGGTGAAGCCCGCACTCTGTAATTTGCCGCGCTGGCGTTTGGCATCCTGCTCTAGCCGTCCCAGCGCCTGTTCTAAGCGTACGCGCTCCTGCGCGGGGTCGGCCAGTCCAGCCAGCGGTAGCAAAATTTCCAGCGCGGCGTGTAAGTGCGAGGCGACCGGCGGCGGTGTTTCTTTTGCGCTCAGCCAGCGGCAGCTTTCCAAGCCTGCTAAGCTGTGTAGCTCGGCTGCGTAACGCTCGCTACGCTGGTGGTCTGTGGCATCGCCGCCGCGCAATAGGAGGGCGATGCGCTGCCCCGGCTGCACACGCAACTCTCCGCGCAGGTGGCGCACGGCACCGACCACTCCCTTGAGCCACTCCATCTCAAGCTCGGCTTCGGCATCGTGCCGGGCATCGTCGGCCACTGGTGCTGTCTCTAAACTGAGGCTGGCTCCGGCGCAACCGCTAAGGGGGCGCAATCGCTGCCATAGTTCCTCGGTGATGAAGGGCATCATCGGGTGGGCGAGACGCAGCGCCTGCTCTAGCACCTGCACCAGTGTCTGTCGCGTTGTGCGAGCCTCATCACTATCTGGTGGCACATCGCCGAGGCGGCGCTTGGCCAATTCCACGTACCAATCGCAGTACTCATGCCAGCAGAACTCGTGTAGTGCTTGCGATGCCAAGTCGAAGCGGTAGTTCTCCAGCGCTGCTGTGTAGTCTGCTATCGTGCGCTGTAGGGCTGAGATGATCCAGCGCTCGGCCACGCCAGCCCCGGCTACCGCCACCCCGTCATCCCTTGCCGCCGCCATCGATCTGTCGGCCTCGGCTTGACGCATGACGAAGCGTGCCGCATTCCATAGTTTGTTACAGAAATTGCGGTAGCCCTCAACACGCCCCATGTCGAAGCGCAGGTCGCGGGTGGTGGAGGCCAGCGCGCAGAAGGTGAAACGCAGTGCGTCGGTGCCGTGTGCGGCGATGCCCTCGGGAAACTCGCGCCGCGTCGCCTTGGTAATCTGCGCCACCTGTTTGGGGCGCATCAGCTCGGCGGTACGCTTGGCTACCAGTGCATCGCAGTCGATGCCATCCACCACATCAATTGGGTCGAGTACATTGCCGCGCGATTTCGACATCTTCTGGCCGCGGGCATCGCGCACCAAACCGGTCACATAGACATCGCGAAAGGGCACTTCGCCGAGCAGGTGCAGGCTCATCATCACCATCCGTGCCACCCAAAAGAAGATGATGTCAAAGCCAGTAACCAGCACCGCTGTCGGGTGGTAGTCAGCCAGCTCTGGGGTCTTGTCGGGCCAGCCCAAGGTGGAGAAACTCCACAGCGCTGAGGAGAACCAAGTGTCGAGCACATCGGGGTCTTGGAGTAGTGGCATATCCGCTGGCAGCTGGTGCTCGCGGCGCACTGCTTCCTCGCTGTATCCCACCCACAGTTCGCCGTCGGGGCCGTGCCAAGCTGGGATGCGGTGTCCCCACCACAGCTGGCGGCTGATGCACCAGTCCTTGATCTCGCGCAACCAGGGGAAGTAGCTGTTCTTCCAGTTGTCTGGCACGAAGCGTATGCGCCCATCTTCAACGGCGCGTATCGCCTCCTCGGCCAGCGGAGCGGCGCGCACGAACCATTGGTCGCTAAGTCGTGGCTCGATCACCACGCCCGAGCGGTCGCCGCGTGGCACCTTGAGCCGGTGGGGCTCGATTTTTTCCAATAGTCCGGCGGCCTCTAGGTCGTCCACGATGCGTTGGCGTGCCTCATAGCGGTCGAGGCCTCGGTAGGCTGCTGGAGCGTTGTCGTTGAGCGTGGCATCCTCGGTGAAGATGTCGATCATCGGCAGCTGATGACGCAACCCCATTTCGTAGTCGTTGAAGTCGTGTGCAGGAGTGATCTTTACGCAACCCGTGCCGAAGGCCGGATCCACATGTTCATCGGCGATGATTGGCAGCTCGCGTCCAGTCAGTGGCAATTGCACACGCTGTCCGACCAGCGCACGGTAGCGCTCGTCCTCGGGATGCACTGCCACAGCGGTGTCGCCGAGCAGCGTCTCTGGGCGCGTCGTCGCCACCACCACCGCGCCATCACCAACTACCAGCGGGTAGCGGCAGTGCCACAGCTGACCAGCCTCTTCCTCGGCGATTACCTCGAGGTCAGAGACGGCGGTGCGTAGCTGTGGATCCCAGTTGACGAGGCGCTGGCCGCGGTAAATCAGCCCCTCGCGGTGCAGTCGCACGAAGACTTCCCGCACCGTGCGCGAGAGCCCATCGTCCATTGTGAAGCGCTCTCGTGACCAATCCAGCGACACGCCGAGGCGGCGCATCTGGCGGGTGATGGTGCCACCGGATTCCTCTTTCCAACGCCAGACGCGTTCGATGAAGCCATCGCGCCCCAAGCTGGTGCGTGATTCGCCAGTGCCATCTAGCTGCCGCTCGACCACCATCTGGGTGGCGATGCCAGCGTGATCGGTGCCGCCCTGCCACAGAGTGCGGTAGCCGCGCATGCGCTGCCAGCGCACCAGCACATCCATCAGTGTTTGCTGGAAGCCGTGCCCCATGTGCAGGCTACCGGTGACATTGGGTGGGGGCAACAGAATGCACCAAGGCTCGCCGTCGCCGCGTGGTTGGAAGTGTCCCTCCCGCTCCCAGTATTCGTACCAACGGCGCTCAATCGCCGCAGGATCGTAGGCGATGTCCATCATCAGCGCGCACCTTGTAGCAGGTGCTCGCGCACTTCGGCACCTTTTGCGCGGACTCGTTCGAGTAGTGGCGCAATGGCCTGCGCCGCGGTTGCATCATCCTCGGCTATTACCACAGCGATGCGCTGGAAGGCCTCGGCACCGTCCCCCGTCGCTGCACCGAGCAACAGTAGTAAGCTGCGTTCCGCCCCCGGTGGCTGTGGTGGCTGAGAGCTCAGCGTTACCGGTGCTGTGGGTGCATCTGCTGTAGCGGATGGCGGGAGGGTGGCAGCTGTCGTCGCGGGTAGCCGTTGATGGGGCACGAAGCTGTCGGCACGGAAAGTCCACAGCAGCTCATCGAGCGCGGCGACGGCGGCCTCATCTGGCAGCTGCAGGTGTACTCGGTAGCCTTGGCCAAAGGCTTTCTCAGCCAGTGCACAGGCCACTTGCTCCGGAGAGCGGCTCCCGGGAGCAATCTGATAGTAGTCCAGCTGTTTGCTCACCGGCGACAGTAATCGAGCAGATACTGCACCAACAACGGCACCGGACGACCGGTGGAGCCCTTGCCGCGCCCGCCGCCGCGGTAGGCCGCACCGGCGATGTCCAAGTGCGCCCAGGCAATATCGTCGTCGACAAAGCGCGACAGGAAGCAGGCGGCGGTGATGGTGCCCGCACCGTGACCGCCGATATTGGGCACATCGGCGAAGTTGCTGATCAACTCCTCTTGGTATTCCTCCCACAATGGTAGGCGCCAGGCGCGGTCGCCACTCTCCTCGCCAGCGGCGAGCAACGCAGCGGCCAACGCATCGTGATTGGAGAGTAGGCCGCTGGCGTGGCGACCTAGCGCGACGACACAGGCACCTGTGAGCGTGGCGATGTCGATCATTGCGGCGGGGCGGAAGTTTTTCTGCGTGTAATGCAGGGCATCGCAGAGCAACAGACGCCCTTCGGCATCGGTGTTGAGTATCTCAATAGTTTTGCCCGACATGCTGGTGACCACATCGCCAGGGCGGGTGGCACTGCCGCCCGGCATGTTTTCAGCGCTTGGCACCACGCCCACCAAATTCAGTGGCAACCCCAGCTCTGCTACGGCGTGTACGGCTCCGAAGACGGCGGCGGCTCCGCACATGTCGAATTTCATTTCGTCCATGGTTCTCGCGGGCTTGATGCTGATGCCGCCGCTGTCGAAGGTCACCCCTTTGCCGACTAGCGCCACGGGTCGCTGTCCCGATGCCGCACCGCTATAACGCAACACCACCACTTGGGAGGGTTCACGGATACCCTGACTGACTGCCAGTAGCGCCCCCATGCCCTGTCGCCGTTGTTCAGCTTCGCCGAGGACGCGTACCGATAGAGATTTGTAGCTCCGCGCCAGTT
>JABABF010000241.1 GCA_014238345.1 Gammaproteobacteria bacterium | reverse complement strand
GTTAGCAATGGCCGCCCTCAACAACAACAACCCGAAGCGTACAGAGAGTAGGAAAATGACTGAGCAGCAAGAGACGCAATCACCAACGCCGCGACGACGGCAGACCGACTTCCGCCGCGCGCTGGCGAACTCCCGCGGTATGACGATCGTCGAGCTCATGATCGTGCTAGCTATCGTCGGCATATTGGCCGCTGTGGCGGTGCCCCAGTACCAGCTCTATACGCAACGTAGCCGCGTGGGAGCCAGCCTTGCCGCCGCCCGACCTCTACAGTTGGCAGTCGCCGAGTATGCCACAGTCAACGGAGAACTACCGCCCTCAGCAGTTGTGTTGAGCAATTACGGCGCCGAGCTCGATGGCTCGGCCTATGCCTCGGGGCTGGTCGCCGCCGTTGATTACACAGCCGTCGGCAGCAGTGCAGCCATCACTATCCACTACCAGAGTGGCAACGCAACACCTCCCGCCTTGCGTGGCCTCACCTTGGTCATCGCCCCAATACTCGGTGCCGCTGGTCAGCTGCGCTTTGTGATTAGTAGCGCCAGTAGCCTACCCACCAAACTGCGCCCGAGGCTGTGAAGCCGACCCGCAATGCCTCCGCCTCGCGGCACTACTATTGGCGCGGACATGTGCGCGGCGTACCGCAGAAGCGCCGCCGCGGCTCCATCACCGCCACCAGCACCGAAGAGGCTCGCCTGCTACTCTACCGACAGCATATCTTCGCCACTCAAGTCCTCGCCTTCCCCCGACTGACTTGGCTACCGCAAGGTCTCATCCGACAAGACGATATGACGGTCTTGCTCAAACAGCTGGCAGCCACCACCGGCGGCGGTGTACCCCTGCTGGAAGGGCTCGAAGTGTTGCTAGAAGCGGCAGATCAACCCGCGCTACAGCGTCTGCTACGCGATGTCATCAAAACCCTGTCTGGCGGCGGCGCGCTGGCAACTGCACTGGCTCATCCACCGGGCAATCTGGACGCACCGAGCCAAGCCTTAATCTGCGCTGGTGAACGCAGTGGCGCACTGGCCGTGATGCTAGGCTACGCCGCCACCCAGCGCGAGAGTAGCCGCCGCTTGCGGCGTCAGTTGCAACGGGCAATCAGCTATCCTCTAGCTCTACTTAGCGTGGCGCTACTCGTCACCGCGCTCTTGCTACTTGAGGTGGTACCGCGCTTCGTCGCCATTTACAACGATTTTGATGCGGCATTGCCGCCCGCCACCCAAGCACTCATAACCGCCTCGGCTTGGCTTGGCTCCCACTTGTGGCAGCTGCTACTGGGCGCACCAGCTGCCGTCCTCGCTATCCACCTGCTGTGCCACCACTGCCCGCCATTGCGACGCCGTTGGCAACGCTGGCAACTAGCTCTGCCCCTGTGGGGCTCAACTCTACGAATCGCCGCCGCCGCCCGCTTCTGCCGCATCATAGCCGCAGCACTGGGCGGCGGTGCCAGCTTGGCTCAGGCGCTGGAAGTGGCCGAGCAGGGTTGTGGGAACGAGGCCATTGACGCCGGGGTCAAGCAACTGCGAGCGCGGGTAGAAGACGGCGCAACACTGGCGCTGGCGCTGCGTGAAGCGCCGCTATTTCCCAGTATATTGGGGCGCCTTGCCGCCGCTGGAGAACGCTCCGGACAGCTACAAACTATGTTGTTACAAACAGCAGATTGGTGCGAAGAGGAGACCACAGCAGCGACACAGCGTTTGACGGCACTCGCCGAACCCTTGATGATTGTCTTGTTGGGGGTGTTGGTGGGCGGTCTGATTATCGCGCTCTACCTGCCAGTCTTCCAATTAGGGCAACATATCTACTAGCACTCCGAGGAACCGCCCCATGACCCCCGAATTCCTGAGCTTACTGCTCGCCCTCTTGGGGCTCGTGTTGGCGGTGCCAATGACAATACTGGTCTGGCGTCTGCCGCGACTGCTGTTGCAAAAGTGGGAATGCGAACGCATTGCCACACTCAAACCAGAGGGCGAAGAAGCCCCGCCACCGCCTCCTTTCCAGCTGCTCTCCCCCGGCCCACATTGTGATGCCTGTCATACTCAGCTACGGGTAGCTGAACTCATTCCGCTATTGAGCTATCTGCGCCTGCGCGGCAGCTGCGGCCACTGTGAGGCACGGTTGCGACGCTGCGAACCGCTGATGGAGCTGGCTACCGCGCTATTGTTTGCCGCCACCACTTGGCTACTCGCCGCTTCCACGCTACCGCTGGGCTATGCCCTTCCCGCTGCACTGCTGTTCAGTTGGATGCTATTAGCCATGACTTTCATCGATCTTGAGCACCAGATTCTGCCCGATGAGATGACCCTTGGCCTGATGGCCGTAGGGCTCTTGGTCAATAGTTTCAATGGCGGTCTATTCACCACCACACAATCTGCGATCATCGGTGCTGCCGCTGGCTATTTCTCTCTGTGGTTGGTGGCACAAAGCTTCCTGTTGCTCACTGGCAAAGAGGGCATGGGCTATGGCGACTTCAAACTACTGGCGGCCATCGGTGCCTGGCTGGGCTGGCAACCCTTGATGATCGTTGTCATGCTGGCCGCTGTGAGTGGCTCGGTAGTCGGCATCACTATGCTACTCAGCCGACACCTCCAGCGTGACACGCCCATCCCCTTCGGCCCCTATTTGGCGATGGCGGGCTGGGTCTGCTTGGTCTGGGACACAAAAATACAGCACTTAATACGGCCTCTAACCCATCTATGAGCCTGTTCACCGTTGGCCTGACAGGGGGTATTGGCAGTGGCAAGAGCGCGGTGTCCGAGCGCTTTGCCGCCCTCGGTGTGCCAGTGGTCGACAGCGATGTGGCGGCGCGTACAGTGGTGGCTCCGGGCTCCGCTGCACTACGACAGCTGAGCGAGTACTTCGGTGCCGAGCTGCTACAGGCGGATGGCTCCCTAGATCGCCCCCGTCTACGGCAGCGTGTCTTTGCCGACCTCACCGCACGGCAATGGCTGGAGCAGTTGCTACACCCCTTGATACGCGACCATTGCCAACGGCAGCTAGAGGCGGCCAGCTATCCCTACGCGCTGTTTGTCGTGCCGTTGCTGATAGAAGCTGGCAGTGCGCTGGAAGTGGATCGGATCCTAGTCGTCGACCTGCCAGAAGAGGCACAGCTGCGCCGCACCCTGAGCCGAGATCAAAGCGACGCAACGACGGTGAAAGCGATCATGGCAAGCCAAGCCAGTCGCTCTCAACGCCGTGAGCGAGCTGACGATGTGATCGACAACAGCGGTTCGCCAGAGGCTCTCGACACGACTGTCAAACAGCTGCATCAACGCTATCTCGCCCTCGCCACCAAGCATGCGAGAACATCATTGGGTAGCGCTTAGCCAACGCTACTTCAAGTGCGGTATTCGGAATTGATTCGCAAGTACTCCGGCGATAGATCCGAGCCCCAAACTTGGGCTTCTGACTGACCGCGACCCAAGTAGATGTCTATCTGCACTTCGTCAGCAGCAAATGCGCGTTGCCCCTGCGCCTCGGAATAGTTGGGCGCACGCTCACCGCCGATAACCAAGGGTTCCCCAGCGAGCTCTATGCGCACTTTGTCCACCTCAAAATCAGGCAACCCCGCCCTGCCGATGGCGGCCAGTATCCGCCCCCAGTTCGGGTCGGCGGCGTAGAGCGCCGTCTTGAACAGCGGCGATTGTGCAAGGGTAAAGCCGACAGCACGGCACTCCTCGCGGTCGGCTCCACCACGAACACGAATGGCCGCGATGCGCCTGGCACCCTCGCCATCGCGCACAATTTCTCTGGCGAGGCGGTGGCATACAGCGCACAGCGCTTCGCGCAACAGCTCGGTGGGCGGCGCCGGAGCCATGCCCGTTGCTACCAAAACACAGGCATCATTGGTCGAGGTATCGCCGTCCACCGTGATGCAGTGGAAACTCTGATCCATCGTCTCAGACAATAATTCTCCGAGCAAGGCGCTGGGTACGGCGGCATCGGTCGCCACCAACGCCAACATAGTCGCCATGTCCGGACGGATCATCCCCGCACCCTTGGCCAAGCCAGACACTTGGCAACAACCGCCCTCCCAGCGGAGCTCGGTAGTGGCCAGCTTAGCCCAGGCATCGGTGGTCATAATGGCCTGTGCCGCGGCTAACCAATGATCCTCGCCCAGATTTGCCAGCGCGGTGTCCAGCGCGGCGATCACCTTAGCCGTTGGCAACGGCTCACCGATCACCCCCGTAGAGAACGGCAACACGGCGCTCTCCTCTACTCCGGCGCGGTGCGCCAGCTCACGGCAACATTCGCGGGCGGCGGCCACGCCTTGGGCTCCGAGGCCAGCATTGGCATTGGCACTGTTATAGAGCAGATAGCGCGGCTCGGTGCCACTGGCCAAATGCTCGCGCGCCACCTGCACAGGTGCCGCCGCAAAGGCGTTACGCGTAAAGACCACCGCCACCTCGGCGGTCGGTGCCAAGCGCACCACAGCGATATCCTCGCTACTGGTACGCGAGCGCAGACCTGCACTCGCCGTGCCGATCTCAATGCCAGCGATCGGTGCCGCTGTGGTGTGTATCTCAACGTCCATGGCAATGTTTGTATTTTCGTTTAGAGCCACAGGGACAGGGGTCATTGCGGCCGACCTTGGGGAACTCGCGGCGCATTGGGGGAATGGGTGGTGGTGCCTGTGGTGCACTATGCTCGGGGGCAGGTTCCGATGCGGGGCGCCCCTCACCGCTGCCACTAGCCGCCGCAACGGCAGGCGGCGCAGCGGCAGGCGGCGCGGCACCCATGCCAAAGCGCAAGCGCTGCAGTTTGCGGTGGTGCTCGCGCCGCTGGCGTAGTGCAACTTCCTCGGCACTCTCTCCCCCTTCATCAACAGGCAAATACATGAGCGTGTGCACCAAGCGACGCTTGACCTCCCATAAAGTTTTCTGAAACAGCAGAAAGGCCTCGCGCTTATATTCCTCTTTGGGATTGCGCTGGGCATAGGCGCGCAAGTGGATGCCCTGACGCAGATGATCCATCGCGCCCAAGTGCTGTTTCCAGCACATGTCCAACACCTGCAACATCAGCAACCGCTCAAGACGCCGCAACTCGGTAGCACCCATATTTTGCTCGCGCTCTCGCCAAGTGCTATCCAGCGACTCCTCAATGCGCTCGCGCAGCGTATCCTCGTAGAGTTCGTCATCCTCTTCCAACCAGCTTACCAAGGGCAACGACAAGTTCAGCTCCACCGACAACGCCTGCTCGAGTCCCGGCACATCCCATTGTTCGGCCAGCGAATCGGGCGGCAGATGTGCCTCTATGGTCTGCTTGAGTACCTCGTGCAAAATCTCCTGCACCGCACCCGCAATATCGTCGGCGCACAGTAACATCTCGCGCTGACCATAGATCACCTTGCGCTGAGTGTCGGCGATGTCATCGTATTCCAGCAGTTGTTTGCGCATGTCGAAATTGTGGCTCTCAACACGGCGCTGAGCTTGACGGATAGCTCGTGTGACCATGCGGTGCTCAATAGACTCGCCGTGCGCCAACCCCAAATTCGACATGAAATTCTTGATGCTGTCGCTGAGGAAGATCCGCATCAACTCGTCGTCCAGCGATAAATAGAAGCGCGACAGTCCGGGATCGCCTTGGCGCCCGGAGCGCCCACGCAACTGATTGTCCACGCGCCGCGACTCGTGACGACCCGTGCCGAGCACATGCAGACCCCCAGCATCGATCACCTGTTGATGGCGTTGATCCCAATCTGTTCGTAGCGATGCCTGTCGCTCGGCATTGTCGGCCTCGCTCTCGGACAGTGCGGCGAGTTCAACCTCCAGATTGCCTCCGAGCACGATGTCCGTGCCGCGCCCCGCCATGTTGGTGGCAATAGTGACTGTCCCTGGTCGACCCGCCTGAGCGATCACCTCAGCCTCGCGCTGGTGTTGCTTGGCGTTGAGCACATTGTGTGCAACACCCTCTTGCTTGAGTAGCTGCGAGACGCGCTCGGAATTGTCTATGGAGGTGGTGCCAACTAGCACCGGAGCCCCAGCATCAACTAAATCGCGAATGTCAGCCACCAGTGCCTCGTGCTTCTCGTCCTCGCTGAGATAGATGAGGTCATTCTCATCCTCGCGCCGCACTGTTTGGTTAGTGGGTACAACCACCACTTCCAAGCCATAGATCTGATGGAACTCAGCCGCTTCTGTATCTGCGGTTCCCGTCATGCCAGCCAAGGTGCCGTAGAGACGGAAATAGTTCTGGTAGGTAGTCGATGCCAGAGTCTGGTTCTCGCGCTGGATAGACAGCCCCTCCTTGGCCTCTAAGGCCTGATGCAGACCATCCGACAGACGGCGGCCAGGCATGGTGCGTCCAGTATGCTCATCAATCAACACAACCTGCCCATCTTGGGTGATGTACTCGGTGTCGCGGCGGTAGAGCGTATGGGCGCGCAACGCGGCGAGAATATGGTGTAGCAACAATAGATTGGCGGCGGCGTAGAGGCTCTCACCGGGCTGCAACAGCCCCTGTCGCTCCAGCCAGTCCTCGGCGAATTCGTGTCCCTCTTCGCTCAATTCAACCTGACGCTTCTTTTCATCTATCATGAAATAACACTCGCGGCTATCAGCGGTGATCAGCGGTATCATCTGTTGGATACGGCGGTACAGCTCGGAACTCTGCTCGGAGGCACCGGAGATGATCAATGGTGTGCGCGCCTCGTCAATCAAAATAGAATCCACCTCATCGACAATGGCAAATTCGCGGCCTTGCTGGACTTTGTCTTCCAGCGAGAAACTCATGTTGTCGCGCAGGTAATCAAAACCAAATTCGTGGTTGGTTCCATAGCAGATGTCGGCGGCATAGGCTGCTCTTTTGGACTCGGTATCGCCGCCGTTTAGCACCATACCAACGCTGAACCCCAGACACTTGTAGAGCGGTGCCATCCAGAGGGCATCACGCTCAGCCAAATAATCGTTAACCGTCACCAGATGCACCCCGCCACCACTCAGGGCACGCAGACAGAGCGCTAGCGTGGCAACCAAGGTCTTGCCTTCCCCGGTCGCCATTTCGGCAATATTGCCCTCGTGCAACACGATGCCGCCTAACAACTGCACATCGAAGTGACGCAACTCCAAGGTGCGCCGTCCAGCCTCGCGCACCAGCGCAAAAAGCTCGGGCAACAATACATCCAGAGATTCACCGCCTTCGGTAGCACGGCGGCGCAGGACTGCACAACTCTCGCGCAAAGCCCCCTCACTCTGAGTGCATAACGCATCTTCCAGCGCATTGATCTGCGTCACTACCCGACCGTGGCGTTGCAAAACGCGACTGTTGCGGCTACCGACTAAGCGGCGTAATAAGCGCAGGGGCATCTCATCAACTTGCGGTCTTTAGAAAAACCGCTCAATGGCTCAGGGAGCGCTCCCGATTGTAGACCACCGGCATGTCGGCACGACGCTCAAAGCTGACGACATCCCATGCATCTGGGGTTTGTAACAGCTCGCGCAACAATCGATTATTCAGCGCATGTCCAGATTTATGGGCGCAAAAACCCCCGATCAATGCCTTGCCCAATAGATAGAGATCGCCGATCGCATCAAGCATTTTATGCATGACAAACTCGTCTTTGCAACGCAGGCCGCCCTCATTCAAAACGCGAGACTCGTTGACGATGATAGCGTTGTCCAGGCTGCCGCCTCGGATTAGCCCATTGGAGCGCAATTTCTCAAATTCGTGGGTAAATCCAAAAGTACGCGCACGGCAGACTTCGCGCACAAAGGCCGTGGTCGAGAATTCGAGATCTCGGTGCGCGACACCACTGTTCAACACCGGATGGTCAAAATCAATACTAAAGGAGACTTTGAAGCCGTGGTGGGGGAAGAAAGCGGCCGATTTATCACCGTCACACACCTTGAGCGGTTGGAGGATACGGATAAAGCGCTTGCGCACTGGTTGCTGACAAAAGCCAGCGGATTGTAACAGGAAGACAAAGGTTCCTGCGCTGCCATCCATGATCGGCACTTCGGGGCGATCCACTTCCACATAAGCATTGTCAACACCCAGACCCGCAAAGGCAGACAGCAGGTGCTCTACAGTGGCAATGCTTACCCCGTCCTGCCCCAAAGAGGTAGACAATGTGGTACTGCTCACTTGAGCGGCGAGCGCTGGAATTTCAACGGGGGGGTCTAAATCCACCCGCCGAAAGACAATGCCCGTATCTGGCGGTGCTGGACATAGAGATAATGAGACCCCTTTGCCGCTGTGCAAGCCACAGCCTCTGGCACTGATCTTATGGTTCAGGGTGTATTGATTGACCGCCGCCGCGTCCAGCGGATCTATCAGCGGCGACACCGACACCACAGGAGCCGCTGTATCTACGTGTAATGCAGGCTCTTGCATAGGCATTGCTTCAGTCCAGTCCCATCTTGCCCACAATGGACTGGGTACATTTTATCCATCCTAGCCGCCCTTGGACTACACTGCAAGTCGCCGCCCCGATGCCGGGCCCAAAACACTGTCCCGCCACCCGTGTCAATCCGCTTGCTTACGCAGGAACGAAGGCATGTCGTAATCGCCATAGCCCTCTTTGGTGCGGCGGGATCGACTATCTCCCCCACCACGCTCCCACAGCGGTTGCTGACGTGGCGCTGTGGCCGGAGCAGAGACCGGGCTCAGTATGGCGGGCTTGCTATTGGGGCGACTGAGCCCGGCCGCCACCACCGTAACGCGCAACTCATCACCCATACTGTCATTGAAGACGACGCCGTGGATGCAGTCGGCCTCATCGGCGGCCAAATCTTCGATGCGCTGGCCGATCTCCTGCATCTCCCCGGTGGAGAAACTCTCCTCAGTCACCGTAATATTGAACAAGATGCCACGCGCATCGTGCAGCTGCGTCTCTTCCAGTAACGGACTGTTGATGGCTCGCTCCACTGCATCGCTGGCACGCTCTGGGCCAGAGGCTTGTCCAGTTCCCATGATGGTCTTGCCCGCCTGCGCCATGACCGTGCGCACATCGGCGAAATCGAGGTTAATCAACCCCGGCTGTGTAATCAGATCGGCAATGCCGCGCACCGCACCGCACAACACTTGATCGGATTGGTGCATCGCCTCTTTCATATTGGCATCAGAGCCCAAGGTGCTGAGCATCCTCGCATTAGAGATCGCGATCAGTGAATCGACGTGTTGCTCCAATTCATTGAGCCCCTCTTCGGCAATTCGCTTCTGCTTCTTGCCGACAAAATCGAAGGGGCGCGTCACTACCGCCACAGTCAGCACACCCATTTCACGAGCAATCTTGGCGACTACCGGTGCCCCCCCAGTGCCAGTGCCACCTCCCATACCGGCAGCAATAAACACCATGTCAGAGCCTTCCAAATACTGGGCGACCGCATCGCGACTGGCCTCCGCCGCCTCGCGCCCGATCTGTGGATTGCCACCAGCACCGAGGCCGCGGGCGGCGCGGCCGCCAGCACCTTCACCAAGGCTACCCAGCATCAGTTTACGCTCAGCCAGCGAACGGGAAAGTGCCTGTGCGTCGGTGTTAGCGCAGATAAACTCTACGCCACACATCCCCTGGTAAGACAGGTGATCCACGGCATTGCCACCGCAGCCACCGACACCGACAACCTTGATTATTGCGGCGGGCGGGACATCCTCCTCAGGCGACCGCTCGGGCATCGGCGGCTCGACTGGATGTCGGCTTCTGGGGGTGGCTTTGGCAGCTTTACGGGAGCGGCCTTTGCTAACAACTTCAAACATTGCTAATCTCCTAGGTTGGGGCGGTCAATAGGGGTTGATGCGACGGTCGTCGGAGACCGTCGCGGGGGTCATAAACAGGGACGTGAAGTGGCGCCTCAGCCCTTGGCTCCAGCGACCGAAAACACCCGGTTGAGCCGCTGGCGGCGCGATGTATCCAATATGGTCTGCGTTGTTGCCTGCATTGCGATCCAAGTCATAGCGCAGCAGCCCCACGCCGGTGGCATACATCGGGTGACTGACCGTCTCTTTGAGGCCACTGACATCACGCACCTCGCCAAGACGCGTAGGCACACCAAAGATCTCTGCCGCCAACTCGGTCACGCCGGGGATCACTGAACTGCCACCGGTCAACACCATGCCAGCGGGCCACTGATTCTTGCCTTGAAAATCCTGCAGCTCAGTTTTGACCAGCTCAAATAATTCTTGGTAGCGACAGCGCACCACCTCCACCAAGGTCTGACGCGCCATTGAACGCGGCTTGCGCGGTGCCACACTGGGCACCTCAATCACCTCGTCATCCTGGATAAGCTCGAGCAGAGCAGCACCGTATTTGCGCTTGATCTGTTCCGCCTGCCGACGTGAGGTGTGCAGACCATAGGCGAGATCATTGGTCACGTGATCACCTGCTATCGGCACCACGGAGGTGTGCCGCACACAGCCATCAGTAAATATTGCGATATCGGTGGTGCCGCCACCAATATCTAATAGGCAGACACCGATGTCGCGCTCGTCATCGGTCAGCACGGCGCTACTGGACGCCAATTGCTCCAACACATAGCGCTCGGCTCGCAAATCACAATTTTCCAGACAGCGCTCAATGTTCTGCGCCTCAGCGGCCCCGCACAGCACTAAGTGGGCACTGGCCTCAAGACGGCGCCCGACCATACCAATCGGGCGTTTGACACGGTTGTCGCTATCGATTTGAAAAAACTCTGGGATCACATGTAACAGTCGGCGGTTCGCTGGCAGGGCAATGGAGCCAGCAATCTGTACGGCGCGCTCCATATCCTCGCGTCGAATCTGCCCATAACCTTTGTCATCGCCACCGACCACCGCCATACCATGCGATTTCACACTGCTGATATGCGCTCCGGAAATACCAACCACAACATCGTGGATATCGCAATTGGCCATGTTCTCAGCTTTGGCAACAGCCCCTTCAATGGAATGCGTCATTGCGGCAATATCTGTGACTTCACCCCGATCCATGCCATTGGATTCTGCATGCCCAACACCGATCACTTGCAACGCCCCACTGGGAGACACCACCTCGGCGACTATGGCCGCCACCTTTGATGTGCCGATGTCTAGACTGACAACCAGCTCATTGTTCTCTTTACTCATTAGGGATTCCTCCTAGGATTATCGGGGGGACTACCGTTCCAAGCCACTGCCATGGCGTGTGGATAGCGCAAATCCACCCGTTGTAGGGATGATTCCCGCAGCACTGGAACCCAGCGATACAGGAGCAAAAAACGTGACACAGTGGTTTCGATTTGCTCTAGGGGAGCGACCAGTTCGGTGCCTCCCGCCAGAGAAAGCCGCCAGCAACAAGCATCGTCTAGGGTCACTCCCTGCAATCTCAGCCCAGCGGCTAAAAAACGCGGGGCCAACTGGATGTAATGCTCCGACAATGCTGGCAACGCAGTGGACGGCCCAGACAGCAATGGCAACTCAAGGGGCACGGGCTCTCGCGACCTAAACAGTGCACCACCGGCACCGATATAGTGATCTTCGCCCCAACGCGCCATGGGTCGATGCTCGCGTATGTGTACGATCAGTTCGCCTGGCCAACGGCGTTGTAGTTGAACCGTCCTCACCCAGGGCAATTGCTCTAAAGAGCTGCGCAAAGCACTCAGATCAATGCGGTGAAAACCGCCGCGCAACTGTGGTGCCAACGTCGCCCGCACTGTCTGTTGTGACAGATAGCGTAGCTCGCCGACCACGTGCAATGCCTGCACGGGCATCTGTTCCAATCCCCACAATATCCCCCCCAACAAGGCTCCCGCAACAACCACAGCGGTGGCTGACGGCAACAACTTACGGTGCGCAAAGAGGGTCATCGTCGCGCACCGCACTGCGCTGTCTCTAACACCGACAGCACCAGCTGATCAAAATCAAGGCCACTGTGGTGGGCAGCCAATGGCAACAAGCTGTGCTCCGTCATGCCCGGCACCGCATTGACCTCCAGCAATAAAAAACCGCGCCCAGGCTCCTCGTATAGCAAGTCCACTCGCCCCCAACCCGAACAACCCAGGGCTTGAAATGCAGCCAAGCTCAGTTCCTGCGCCTGTCGCTCTGCTAAGTCGGACAAGCCACTGGGACAACGCAGCTCAGTCGCCTCATCATGGTACTTCGCATCAAAATCATAAAAGGGGGCATCGGGGACAATACGCACCACTGGCAACGTGCGTTGGCCGACAATGCCAACGGTGTACTCATCACCCCGCACCCATTCCTCAGCCATTACCACATCGTTGTGATGCCGCGCCTCAGACCAAGCTCGCTCCATCTCTACAGGATTCTCAACCCCCTGTATCCCGATGCTAGAGCCCCCAGTGCTGGGCTTGACCACTGCCGCTGCGCCAAGGCGCTCTAGCACAGCAGACCAATCACTGTCCTGTGTCAATAATTCACCGCGGGGTACTGGCAATTCCAGTCCATGCCACAACCATTTGCTACGCCACTTGTCCATGGCCAGTGCAGCGCCCAGCACACCGCTGCCGGTATAAGGCATGGCGGCGCTGTCAAGCGCTCCTTGCAGCTCACCGTTTTCACCCGCTCCACCATGCAAGCTGATAAAGGCGTGATCGTAGCCCACCTCAGCTAAATGCGAGAGAAACTCGGTACCGCCATCACTCTGCGCTGGATCAACACACCGCGCATCATGGCCGACACGGTGTAATGCCTCCAATACGGCCGCACCACTTGCCAGCGAGATACTACGCTCAGACGATGCCCCGCCTGACAGCACAGCCACACCCGCACCACTCATGCCATTCCTCCAGCACCCAGCTGAGTGGCTAGTTCAACTGATAACTCACCCACATTCCCAGCACCTTGGGTCAGGACGATATCGTCGGGTCTCAGTAGGTCGGGCAAGACATGCAACACCGCCGCGCAGTCGGGAGCAAACACCGGATCAATGCGCCCGCGATTGCGCAGACTACCGCACAGACCGCGTCCATCAATGCCGGGATAGGGCTCTTCCCCCGCTGCATACACTTCCATCAATACCAGCACATCCACCTGCGAGAGCACCGCGACAAAATCTTCGTACAAATCGCGGGTGCGAGAGTAGCGATGCGGCTGGTAGATCATCAACAGACGCCGCTGGGGCCAGATCTCGCGGATAGCCTCAATCGTAACCGCGACTTCGGTCGGGTGGTGCCCGTAGTCATCAAGCAGACAAACCTCACCTCCTGTCACTGAGAAATCCCCGCGCACTTGGAAGCGCCGATGCACCCCTTGGAAACTCTCCACGCCACTGCGCAGCATGCCGTCATCAAGTCCCTCGGCACTGCCTACCGCCACGGCAGCCGCCACATTCTGGGCATTGTGGCGACCTGGCAACGGCACACTGAGCGACAGCGGCTTGCCCTCAGGACGGCGCAGGGAAAAGCGGCTACCGACCCCATCCACCTGAAAATCTACGATGCGAAAATCCGCGTCGGCAGCGAAGCCATAACTAAGCTGCGGTCTGGCAATCTGTGGGCGCAGCTCAGACAGCACCAGATCGTCGGCGCAGAGTACCACCAACCCATAAAAGGGCAGGTTATGGATGAACTCCAGATAGCTGCTCCGCACCTTGGCAAAATCACCACCGTAATTATCCATGTGTTCGGGCTCAATATTGGTGATCACAGCCAGCATCGGCAACAGATGGAGGAAGGAGATATCGCTCTCATCGGCCTCAGCGACCAAATAATCGCCACCGCCGAGCCGCGCCGCCGAGCCAAGACTGTTCAACACCCCACCAATGACAAAAGTCGGATCGAGCCCCCCCGCCGCCAGCACTGCTGCGATGAGACTGGTCGTGGAGGTCTTGCCATGGGTGCCTGCCACCGCCACCGAGTAGCGAAAACGCATCAATTCAGCCAGCATTTGGGCACGGGGCACCACTGGCACCCGTCGTGCATGAGCAGCACTCAGCTCGGGATTATCATCGCTAATTGCGCTGGATCGCACCACGACATCAGCCCCTGATATGTAATCAGCATCGTGCCCACAATGCACCACAGCACCGAGTGAACGCAGGCGGCGCACCGTCGCGCTGTCGACCAGATCGGAGCCGCTGACCACATAGCCTTGATTGAGCAACACCTCGGCGATGCCGCACATGCCAACACCGCCAATACCGATCAGATGGATCCGGCGCACCCGACCCATCGCCTGATGCCCCAAAGCCGCTATTTTCCGAGCCACGTTAGCCATGCATCACTGCCTCGCACTGCTCAACGACCCGCGCGGCCGCCTCGGGCTCGGCCATACCATGCGCCGCTTCGGCCATCGTCAGCAGGGTGCTACGGTTGCTACACAGCTGGCTGAGGCGTTGCGCAAGCCGTTCCGCCTCCCGCAATTCATCCTCTTCCAATAGCACGGCAGCCCCCGCTCGGGAAAAAAAGCGCGCATTGGCTCGCTGGTGATCCCCAGCTGAATGGGGCAGCGGCACCAGCAAGGCACCGAGCCCGACAGCAGCTAGCTCGGCCAAGGTCAGCGCCCCGGCACGACACAAGGCCACATCCGCCCATTGATAGACTTCTGCCATGTCTTCAACAAACGGTCGGACTTGCGCCTCTACACCGCAGCTCTGGTAGTCTGCCCGCAACCGGAATTCATGGCGCTCACCACACTGGTGAATGACTTGGGGACGAATAGCCTGCGGCATCAGCGACAGAGCCTGCGGCAATGCCCTATTCAGCGCGGCGGCTCCTTGGCTGCCGCCGAGCACCAACAACCGCAAGCGAGAGGCTGCTGCCGACCGATCGGGCTGTGCCCAGCGCTCAGCGGGTGGCGGCAAACCAAGAAAACTTGAGCGCACCGGATTACCAGTGTAAAACTGCCCCGTTGTCTGGGTATCTGGAAAACCTGCCAGATAGCGCGCTGCCAGCGGCGCTAACAAGCGACCCGTCAGTGAGGGCACAGCATTTTGCTCATGCAATAGCAATGGACAACGGCACAGCCAAGCGGCCAAACCGCCGGGACCACAGGCATAACCGCCCATACCCAGCACACAGCGTGGGCGCAACCGCCGGATCAAGCAACCCACCCGCAACACTGCGACAACCAGACTCGGCACGGACATCAACCAAGCCAACCCGACCCGACCGCGCAACCCGGACACTGGCACCGTTTCCAGTGGAATGCCCGCCTGAGGCACAACGCGCCCCTCTAATGGCTGCCCCGCCCCGAGCCAGTGGGCGGCTAGACCGCGGCGTGCCAGCTGCTCGGCCACTGCCAACGCCGGGAATACATGACCACCCGTCCCCCCCGCCATGATCAACACCGTAGCCGTCATGGCAGATTGCGCCGTCGGACGCTGGGCACTAGACAGCCGCCGGATAATTCATGTTCAATGCGCAACACCACACCGATCATCATGCAACTAACAACCAGGCTACTGCCGCCGTAGCTGATAAAAGGCAAGGTCAGTCCCTTGGTCGGCAACAGACCCGCTGTCATGCCGATATTGATGAATGACTGCACTGCGAATAGGATGCCGACACCGTAGCAGAAACAAGCGGCAAAATATTGCCCCGCACACTCGGCGCGGCGACCAACCACCAACAGGCGCGCCACCAGTAGCGACAGCAGGCCGATCAACCCGACCACGCCGACCAAACCCAATTCCTCTGCCAACACCGAGAAAATGAAGTCTGTGTGTGATTCGGGCAGGAAGAATTGTTTTTGGATGCTGTGCCCCAATCCCAGGCCAAACCACTCGCCGCGACCGTAGGCAATCAGTGACTGAATCAACTGGTAGCCACCATTGAGCGGGTCAGACCATGGGTCTAAAAAAGATTGCAGACGGCGCAGGCGGTAGGGAGAGCTCAGCGCCAGCGCACCACAGGCTCCAACTGCTATCGCCCCGAGGACGAGAAAATTCGACAGCCGCACCCCAGTGAGAAACAAGACCCCCAGCGAGGTCAGGGCGATCACGACAGCGGTTCCCAAATCGGGTTCACTCAGCAACAGCGCTGTCACCAACCCAAGCAACATCAGCAGGCCGACCAGTGCACTGCGGCCATCCCGCAAATTTTGACGATGCTTGACGATGTATGCAGCGAGGTAGGCAATAAAACAGAACTTGGCCAATTCTGATGGTTGCAGACGCAACGGTCCGAAACTGAGCCAGCGGCGACTGCCATTGACCTCTTGGCCGATACCCGGCACCAGCACCAAGGCCAGCAACGACAGCGCCCCCAGCATCAGTAGCAACGCCCCCCAGCTCGCCCAAAAATTGATCGGCACCCACGCCAGTGCCAGTGCCAAACCAATCCCCACACTCACATAGATGAGGTGATGCCGTAAAAAATACCAAATATCGCCGTAGTTCTCACCGGCGTATTCAATGGAGGCCGAGGCCACCATGACAATGCCCGTGCAGAGTAAGGCCAGCACGGACAGTACCAGTGTTGCGTCCCCCGCACCCAGAGTATGGCGCCACAACTCAACCGGTGAGACTTCGCGCGAAGTGGTGACTGTTGATACCGATGCCATCGCCCCACCCCTAACGCAACTTCAACGTGGCAAGGCCAGTCAATACCAACATGACCGTGATGATCCAAAAGCGCACTATCACGCGTGGCTCTGGCCAACCTTTCAATTCAAAATGATGGTGTATCGGTGCCATCATAAATACGCGCCGACCCGTAAGTTTGTACGAGGCGACCTGCGCTATCACGGACACCGTCTCCAACACGAAAATCCCAGACATCAGGCAGAAGACCAATTCGTGACGCGTGATGATTGCCAAGGTGCCGAGTGCCGCACCGAGTGCCAGCGCACCGACATCACCCATGAAAATTTGAGCCGGATAAGTATTGAACCACAGGAAGCCGAGTCCACCTCCACACAGGGCGGCACAAAAAATCGCCAGCTCCCCACTATCGGGTACATAGGGGATATACAGGTACTCGGAAAATCCCACATGCCCAGCCAAATAAGCGATGATGCCGAGCGCTCCACCGACCATCACTACTGGCATGATGGCCAGACCATCCAAACCATCGGTGAGGTTAACCGCATTGCTACTACCGATAATAACCAAGGAGCTGAACAGCACAAAGCCCACCGCCCCGAGATCTAAGGCCACATTCTTGAAAAAAGGCATTAATAAGTGGGTATGTGACGGAGAGGTGGCCAAGTAGAGCAACACACCAGCGGCAGACAGGGCGGCCACCGACTGCCAAAAGAGTTTTAAGCGGGCACTGAGCCCTGCGGAGCTGGACTTAGTCACCTTGCAGTGGTCGTCAAACCAACCGATCAAACCAAAGACAAAAGTCACCCCCATCACCAGCCACAGGTAGCGATTGGAAAGATCCCCCCACAGCAATACACTGCCAAATACCGATGCCAAGATCAGCACTCCACCCATCGTCGGGGTGCCATCTTTGCTTTGGTGGCTCTGGGGCCCAAGAGCGCGAACTGACTGGGAGATATTGCGCGCTGTGTACCAACGCACCAGTCCGGGGCCGAACAATAACGAGACACCAAAGGCAGTGAGTGCGCTGAGAATAGCCCGCAAGCTGAGGTACTGCACAGCAGACAAGATCCCCCAAGACGACTCCAAGACACTGGACAACTGTAGCAACACGACTTAGGACTCCCTCGCCACAGCGGTCTTGGCACTGCCCTGCAACAATTGTTCAACCACCGTCTCCATTGCCGCAAGACGCGAACCTTTGACCAAGATAGAGGCGCTATCAGCCGCCAAGGCGGGCAGCGCGACCAACAGTTCAGACACCGTATCAAAATGTTGCCCGGCAGCGCCAAATCCCTCAGCTGCGGGGGCGGCTTCAATGCCGCAACAAGCCAGCGCTTCAATGTTGGCACGGCGCGCCTGCAACCCGACCTCACGGTGCCACTCAGCGCTGTCAGCCCCCAATTCTGTCATCTGTCCAAGTAGCAGCAAACGCGGCTCTGGACAGTGAGATAGCACAGCTATCATGGCGATCACCGCGCCGGGATTGGCGTTGTAACTATCATCAATGACCAGCGGGTCAGCTTCACGTACCACCTGCATGCGCCCCGGCAGTGGGCGCATTGCCTCAAGACCCGTACAGATGTCCACTAAGCTGCGGCCCACAGCGTGGGCGGCGGCTGCCGCTGCCGCTGCCAACAGCGCGCTATGCACTCCTGGCACCTGCAACCGCACCGAACATTCCCCGAGCGTTGAACGCAATGTAAAAGAAATTCCACAAGCCGCATCGGGCTGTGGGTTCAATACTTGAAAATCGGCCTGTTCTGAGCAGCCAAAGCTGAGCAGCTGGCGGTCGCCCGTCCGTTGCGCCCAACAGTCAAAGGCTGGGTCATCACGATTGAGTACCGCATAACCAGTGGCTGGCAACTGGTCGAGTATCTCTCCCTTAGCCTGCACAACACCCTCCAGATCACCAAAGCCTGACAAATGCGCGGGTAAGGCATTGCAGATCACCGCCACATCTGGTTGCGCCAATGCCGCCAGCTCGGCGATCTCGCCAGGTGCCGAGGCACCGATCTCCACAACCGCAGCGCTGTGTTCAGGCGACAAAGTCAACAAAGTCAACGGCACACCAACAGCGTTGTTGAAGCTGCGCTCAGGATGTAACACCGATCCACCACGCGCTAGGATATGGGCGATCATGCGTGTGCAACTCGTCTTGCCAGCGCTACCAGTCACCGCGAGCAGTGGTGCCCGAAAGCGACAGCGGTTCAATGCGCCGAGCTGCGCCAAAGCCACGGCTGTATCAGCCACCTGCACACAGGGCAACTCCAGGGTCGTCGGCTGACTGAGCACCGCTCCCACAGCACCAGCGGCTACCGCCTCATCCAGAAAATCGTGACCATCGTGCCGCTCCCCACGCAACGCCACAAACAGCCCCTGCGCTGGCAATTGGCCACTGTGTGTGCCGACCGCTGAAAACTGTGTATCAGCGCCGTGTAACACCCCTCCCAGCTCGCGCGCCGCCTCACTCAAAAACATAGCCGACATCACCCTGATACACCCTCTAATCGCCGTAGCACTGACTGCGCCGCCGCGACATCGCTGTGTGCAACGCAACCGCTAGCCAACCATTGGCGATCCTCACAGCCCTTGCCCGCTATCAACACTTGATCCCCCCTACCACAAGCCGCGATGGCTACTTCTATAGCCCGTTGCCGGTCCGGCTCGACCAAAGCCTTCTGCGGCGCGGCCATACCGCGTTGAATCTCCTCTAGGATGGCCTCGGAGCTCTCGCCACGTGGGTTGTCATCGCTCAGCACCACGCGATCGGCCAAGCGCTCGGCCACCTCCCCCATCAGCGGGCGCTTAGCGGCATCGCGTTCACCGCCACAGCCAAACACGCACCACAATTGACCCACACTACCGCAGCTACGCAACGCTTCCAGCACCGCTGTCAAGCCCTGCGGCGTGTGCGCATAATCCACCCACACCGTGATCCCCAGCTGATTCTCCACTCGCTCAAGCCGTCCCGGCGGCGGCTTCGCAACCGCCAGAGCCCCAGCGATTTCCTGTGCGCTCCAGCGGTCTTCGGCCACCAGTGCAGCGGCGGCGGCCAGCAGGTTTTGGAGGTTAAAGCGCCCACACAAGGTGCTCTCAAAAGGTACCCGCTCATCGTCAATACAGAGCTGGCAATGAATGCCATCAACATCTAAGCATAAGGATTCGACATGCAACTCAACGGCGGATGATTCGAGGCTATAACGCAGTACACGCAGGCCAACAGCCAGCTCGGGTGACAAAATATTGCTGAATGAATCGTCGGCATTGAGTACTACGGCAACCAGCCCGTCACATGTGAACAACCGCGCCTTGGCCGCACGGTAAGCCTCAAAAGAGCCGTGGTAATCGAGATGGTCTCGTGCCAGATTGGTCAATACAGCAATGTGGATGCGCACCGCCTCAGCTCGCCTCTGCTCCAGGGCGTGCGAACTGATTTCCAATGCCACCGCCGCGATGCCTTCACGGCGTAGCAAAGCTAATAGACGTTGCAAATTGAAGGGATTGGGTGTCGTCATCCCCGTTGCTTCATCTAATGCGCTGGTGCCGCGACCGACAACACGGCAACCCAAACTGCCTATCATTCCGCAACGGTCATCCGTTAGGTGCGCGCGGGCGGTAGCGTAGAGGTGGCACACCGAGGTCTTGCCGTCAGTACCGGTGACTGCTGTGACCGCCAGATGCGCTGAGGGGGCATCATAGAAACGATCGGCAATGGCGCTGAGTTGGTGGCGCAAATTGGACAAATACACCACTGGCACCGACAACTCAGGCGGCGTATAGCTGGGGTCCGTATCGATCAGTACTGCAGAAGCACCGCGCTGAGCGGCATCAGTGATGAAGTCGCGCCCATCGTCACTCGCACCTCGCAACGCGCAAAACAAATCCCCTGGGCGCACTAGCCGACTGTCCAAGGCTAAGCCCCTGACCTCGCAATCGGCGAGCGCTGGTTCACAGTCCACTGGCAACAACGCGCTGAGTGGTTGCGATTGCAGTGCGGCCATCATCGTATCAGCCCTCATTGTGCTGCGGTGAAAAGGCCACTTGTAGCCGGTCGGGTGGCACATTGAGCAAACGCAGGGCAAAGTCTGCCACGCGGGCAAAAATGGGCGCTGACACACTGCCTCCGAAATGAGAGCCGCCACGTGGCTCGTCCACCATCACTACGGTGACGATGCGCGGTCGAGAGGCGGGAGCAATCCCCGCAAAGATCGCGATGTGTTTGTCGTCCTCGTAGCCATCCTTGCTGGGCTTGTGTACCGTGCCAGTTTTTCCTAGGGCACGGTAAGCTAGTAGCGTAGCGCGCCTCCCAGTGCCACCGGGAGACACTACCCCCTCAAGCATTGCGCGAACCTGTTGAGCAATCTCCGGCTCCATCACCCGCAAGCCGGCTACAGGTGCCAAGGACTGGCGCTTTTGCAGGCTGACTGGGCGTAACAGACCATCGCTACCGAACACAGCGTAGGCTCTGGCCAATTGCAGTACCGTGGCAGACATGCCATGACCAAAGGCCAATGCGGCTCGTTCTAAATCATTCTGCTGATTGCCTTGTGGCAGGCGCCCTTCCTGTTCCCCTGGGAAGCCACTGCCAGAGCTCACCCCAAAACCGACCCGACGCAACATGTCTGGCAGACGTGCGGGAGGCAAAT
>JABABF010000240.1 GCA_014238345.1 Gammaproteobacteria bacterium | reverse complement strand
TCACCGGTGGAGCGCATCTCTGGACCGAGTATCGGGTCTGCCCCAGAGAATTTGCGAAATGGCAACACGGCTTCTTTGACCATGCAACACGGGGGCGTGGTATCGTGCGGCAACCCTTGCTCGGCAAGCGACTGTCCCAACATGCAACGCGCCGCCACCGCCGCCATTGAGTAGCCGATGCTCTTGGACACAAAGGGTACCGTGCGCGAAGCACGAGGATTGACCTCCAGCACATAGATATCCTCACCCTGCACTGCCAACTGTGCATTGACTAGCCCGACCACGCCGAGTTCGGTGGCCAATTGGACGACAATCTCGCGCATGCGGCGCTGCACAGCCACTGGCAGGTCGTGCGGCGGCAACGAGCAGGCAGAATCGCCAGAATGCACCCCCGCCTGCTCAATGTGGCGCATCAAGCCGCCAATGACCACCTCATGGCCATCGCAGATGCCGTCTACATCGACCTCTATGGCATGATCTAAGAAGCGATCCAATAATATCGGAGCATCGCTGGACACCTCGTCAGACTGCGCCATGTAGATGCCAAGATCGGCCTCGTCGTGTACAACCTCCATCGCCCTCCCGCCGAGCACATAGGAGGGGCGCACAACCAGTGGGTAGCCGATGCGCTGCGCCATCACCAAGGCCTGGTCTGCATCGCTGACAATGGCGTTGGCTGGTTGCCGCAGGCCAAGATCATCAATCAGCTGCTGGAAACGCTGACGGTTTTCGGCGCGGTCAATGGCATCCGGCGTGGTGCCGATGATCGGCACTCCGGCCTGCTCTAGTGCGCGACACAGCTTCAGCGGTGTCTGCCCGCCAAACTGGACAATGACCCCAGTCGGGCGCTCTACCTCGACGATAGCCAGCACATCTTCCAGTGTGACTGGCTCAAAATACAGACTGTCGGAGATGTCAACATCCGTGGACACTGTCTCTGGATTACAGTTGACCATAATCGCACGATGCCCCGCCTCACGACAGGCGAGGGCAGCGTGTACACAGCAGTAGTCAAACTCAATGCCCTGACCGATGCGGTTGGGGCCGCCGCCCAAGACGATAATGCCCGGGCGCGAGCTATCGGGAGCCGCCTCGCACTCTCCTTCGTAGCTGGAATACAGATAGGCAGTCTCGGCTGGAAATTCCGCTGCACAGCTGTCAACACGCTTGAACACTGCCCGCACACCGTGCTGCAAGCGCTGGATACGCACCTGCTCCTCAGTACCGCCGAGCAACACCGCCAAGCGTTGGTCGGAAAAGCCGCGATTCTTGAGATGCCGCCAGTGGGTGGCATCAAGCGACTTGATATCACGCCCGACCAGCGCTTTTTCATCCTCCACCAGCCTCTGCACAGCGTGTAGAAACCACGCATCAATGCTACTCAGCTGCGCCACATCGGCCACCGTCATTCCAGCGCGAAAGGCATCGGCCACATACCAGATACGCTCTGACCCGCTCTGTCGGAGGGCGGCGACGAGGTGTTCATCGGCATCGGGAGCGGTCATATCTAGCTGGGGATCCAAGCCGGTGGAGCCAGTCTCCAGCGCCCGCAGAGCCTTGTGCAGCGATTCCTCAAAACTGCGACCGATGGCCATCACTTCACCTACCGATTGCATCTGGGTACCCAGTAGGTTGGAGGTGCCAGCGAACTTCTCAAAGGCAAAGCGCGGCACCTTGGTCACGACATAGTCGATCACGGGCTCAAAGGAAGACGGGGTGCGCCCACCGGTGATCTCGTTGCGCAACTCGTCCAGCGTGTAACCCACCGCCAATTTGCTTGCAACACGGGCAATCGGGAAGCCGGTGGCCTTGGAGGCCAGTGCCGAAGAGCGCGATACCCGAGGATTGACTTCGATCACCACTTGGCGGCCAGAGGCGGGATCGACCGCAAATTGCACATTGGAGCCCCCGGTCTCAACACCGATCTCGCGCAGTACGGCGATGGCGGCATCGCGCATGCACTGGAACTCCTTATCGCTCAGCGTCTGCGCCGGAGCCACCGTGATGGAATCGCCGGTGTGCACCCCCATCGGATCCAAATTTTCGATTGAGCAGACAATGATGCAGTTGTCAACACAGTCGCGCACCACCTCCATCTCAAATTCCTTCCAGCCCAGTAACGACTCATCAATTTGTAGCTCGCTGGTCGGCGACAGTTGGCAACCCTGCTCACAGATAGCAATGAACTCCTCACGATTAAATGCCACGCCACCGCCACTGCCCCCGAGCGTGAATGAGGGGCGCACCACCACCGGAAAGCCGATCTGATCGACCAGTTGCAAGGCTTCTTCAACACTGTGGGCAAAGCAAGAGCGCGGGGTCTCCAAGCCGATGGCGCGCATCGCCTGATCGAAGAGCTGGCGATCCTCCGCCTTGTCAATGGCTTCCTTACCAGCTCCGATCAGCTCCACATCATGCGCCTCCAACACCCCCTCACGCACTAAGTCCAGCGCACAGTTCAGTGCCGTCTGTCCCCCCATCGTCGGCAGGATGGCATCGACGGACTCGCGCTCAATGATCTTCTGCACAACCCGCCAGTCGACCGGCTCAATATAGGTGGCATCGGCCATGTCCGGATCAGTCATCACAGTGGCCGGATTAGAATTGACCAGCACCACGCGATAACCCTCCTCGCGCAATGCGCGGCAGGCCTGCACCCCCGAATAATCAAACTCGCAGGCCTGGCCGATGACGATTGGCCCGGCACCCAAAATCAGTATGCTCTCTAGGTCGGTGCGCTTAGGCATCGCCAGGATCTCGGAGCTGCATTAGTTCCACAAAGCGCTCAATCAAGCCGCTGGCATCATGCGGCCCTGGACTGGCCTCCGGATGCCCTTGAAAGCCGAAGGCCGGGTACTCGATGTGCTCCAACCCCTGCAAGGAGCCATCGAACAATGAGTGGTGGGTGGCGCGCAGGGTAGTGGGCAATGAAGCCTCGTCGACCGCGAAGCCATGGTTCTGACTGGTGACTAGCACCCGCCCGTTGACCACTGCCCGCACCGGATGGTTAGCTCCATGGTGACCAAACTTCATCTTGACCGTGCGCGCGCCCGCAGCCAGCGCCAGCATTTGGTACCCCAGACAGATGCCGAATAGTGGTAGCCCGGTGCTCAGCAGCTCACGTACAGTGGTCACGGCATAGGCACAGGCAGACGGGTCACCGGGGCCATTGGAAAGCACGATACCATCGGGAGCCAGCGCTATGATGTCGGCGGCTGGCGTGCTGGCTGGCACTAGCGTCAGGCGACAGCCATGGGCGACCAACAGGCGCAGGATATTGCGTTTGACCCCAAAATCGACGACGACGACATCGTAGCGAGGCGGTGGCGCGACAGCGGAACCAGTCGGTGTCCAAGTGGCTTCTTCCCAGCCACATATATCTTTCGATGTGACTTCACATACCAGATCCATCCCCTCTAAGCCCGGGAAGTCGCGTGCGGCGACCACCGCTTGCTCATCGCTGGGTAGCGCGGCGGCAGTGGGCGCATCTGATGAGGGCAGACAGTGCAGATAAGCATTGACCGCGCCCTGCTCGCGCAGATGCTGGGCCAGTGCGCGGGTATCAACACCAGCGATAGCTGGCACTCCCCTCTCCAATAGATAAGTCTCCAGCGACTGCGTGGAGCGATAATTGCTCGGGGCAGTCGGCGGCTCGCGCAACACCAGCGCCACTGCATGCACTTGGTCGGACTCCTGATCTGCAGGATTGGTACCGACATTGCCGATATGAGGGCAGGTGAAAGTAATCAGTTGGCGACAATAGGAGGGATCGCTCATGATCTCCTGATAGCCGCTCATCGCCGTGTTGAACACCAGCTCACCGACCGCCACCCCGGCAGCTCCCACCGAGCGACCGCGCAACACTGTGCCATCTGCCAACGCCAGAATAGCGCTGGCGCCACTCATTGCCGAATGGCCGTCAGGTCATCTGGAAAGTGATCTGAACTAGATAAAAAAAAACGGGGCGCCAGCGAACCAGCCCCCCGTAACAGACAATAAATACCGATGGTCATATCAGACGATCATTGTACTACATCCCTAGTAACGCTCTAATATAGAGTCTGCAAGGGTGCTGACTCTATCCCGTATCCATACCAGAGCTCGCTATGGCCAAATTTCTCAACACCAGCGCCACCAATTATTTTCTGGAAGAGTTGATCAAGTCCGCCGGGGAGCGCTTGGTGCTGATCAGCCCCTACTTGAAGATGAACGAGCGTATCAAGGAATTGCTAACGGACAAGAGCAACCTCAAAGTAGACATTCGCATTATCTACGGAAAGAGCGAACTACCGCCTCAGGATGTGGCGTGGCTTGCCAATCTGAACTATGTGCGCACCAGCTTCTGCAAGAACCTACACGCAAAGTGCTACCTAAACGAGCGGATGTGCATCGTGACCAGTCTGAACCTGTACGAATTCAGTCAGGTCAACAACAACGAAATGGGCATCCTGATAAATCGCGAAGAAGACCGACAGCTGTTCGAGGATGCTCGCGAGGAAGCCCAGCGGATACTGCGCATCAGCGAAGAGATCGAAGCAACTGTCAAGCCAGCCAAGCGCCCGGCTCGCCGCGTGGAGGAGACCAAGGCACCCCGAGTGGCTGCACAGCCAGTGACGCGCAAAGCGGCACCAGCGCAACGGGAAGCAGCGACACCCGAGCCGCCGCCAGTAGCGAGCCCAGCTGAGCAGAGCGAAAAACTCACCACCTCCAAACTCGCCAAGCAGCTGACAAAAAAAACGGCCGAGACGCTGGAACAGCTGCGCTCAATCGGCTATCTGGAGCAAAAGAACAACCGGGATCAACTGTCGTCAGCAGGCAAAAAAGCCGGAGGCGAGCGGCATCGAGGGCGCTTCGGCTCCTACTTCCTATGGCCCGCCTCACTGGATCCCTTTGCTATATCACCCAGCGCTCAAATCAAGCATTGACAGCTCGCTGAGCTGCAGGCCGGATTTACCTAGCTCTGCGGTAGTTCATGGGTGTGCTGCCAAAGAGTGAAGAGGCCTCCTTGGGTCGTAGGCTCGCAGTACACTATTGATCGCTGAGCCACTCCGAGTAGCCAATTCATCAGACTGGCTGACTTTGGCTCATTGATCAGGGGCGGCACCCTCCACCAAGCCACGCAAATAAGCCAGCATCGCCGTTGTATCCTCCCACGGCTCTGCACCCACCACCTTGCGCAAGATCGTTTGATCTGGGCCGATCACAAATGTCTCCGGCAAGTAGACCACATTGAAATTCCGCTGGCTGCGCTCCATGGTCGCATCCCAACCCAGCTGCACAGCCTCACTATCTAACACCGCGCCATAATCACCCCGCAACTGGGCGAGAAAAGCACTGATATCCTCCCGCTCAGTGTCGTGCGAGATAGCCACTAACACCAACTGCCCACGCAGCTCCCGCACCAACTCCAACATCAGGGGGAACTCTTTTAAACACGGGGGACACCAAGAGGCCCAAAAATTGAGCAGCAGTACACGACCCCGGTAATCGGCGAGGCGCAACTCGCTACCATCCAATCGCATGAATGTGGTGTCCTCGGCCACGGTCTGCGCCCGCCATGGCGAGGCCACCTCACTACCGCTGTCTGCCACCTGTGAGCGAAACACACCTCCCTGCCACAGCGCTAACACCGATATGACAGCAACCGAGCACAGCACTGCCACTCGCACCAACATTGCCATAGCTCATGCCTCCCGAGACACGGCGCGGCACGCCAGCGTGTAGAGCACTAAACCAAATAACATCTCGGTGACGCAGAACAAGGCCAGCCCCAGTGCAGCGCCATCAGTGAAGCCGTAGGAATGCAATCCGATGCTGAGCAGATTGACACCAAACCAAGCGAGCGCAACAATGATATTGAGTACTATCAGGCCGACGGCGAATGCCACTGAGTTGAGGCTCCCAGCGATGCGGGCATGTAGCAGATAAATCAGCCACAACGTGATCAATAGTGCTCCGTTCTCCTTGGGATCCCAACCCCAGAAGCGCCCCCAAGACTGATCTGCCCAAATGCCGCCCAAGATGGTGCCGAAAAGGGTGAGAAAACAGGCCACCAAGCTGAGACCGAGCAGGGCACGGGCGAGGGGATCGTCTACTCCGGGTGCCGCGCCACGCCCAAGCGCACAGCGTAGGAGCCAGTAGTGGGCACCGACACCAGCGGCAAGGCAACAGCCATAACCGGCGCTGATGGTCAAGACATGGGTGGCGAGCCAAAAATTATTGTTGAGTACTGCCACCAGCACCCCCAGCGTCTCATCACCAGCAAAAGAAGGAGCCAAGAGCAAGAGCAGTGACCCGATCAACGAGGTGATGCTGAGCCCGACACCGTCGTCCCGTAAAAAGGCCAGTACCAGCCCAAACAGTGCTCCAATCAGCGCGACGAAGAGGATTGATTCGTAGAGGGTTCCCACCGGTGGGCGCTCAAGTAGCCAGATGCGGGTGGCGAGCCCCCCCGTGTGCACAATCACCCCGGCCACCGCAGCTATCCACGCCAACCAATACAGCGACTGGTGACGGATACGGATACGCCCAATCAATGCAGCACCCGCCAGCAGATAAAGAAGCGCACTCAACAGGAAAGGCGACAGCTTCTGGTAGTAATACTCCCCCTCCAACCGCTCAGTGAGCGCACTGGGCATCTGCTCTTGTAGCGCGGTGCGCAACTCGGCGCTGATCTCACTCCATGCCTTCGCATCACCAGCACGGTAGGCACGTGCCAAGCGTGACCACAACTTCACTTGACGGGCACTGGCCGGAGAACCCAGGCCAGACTTGAGCAACCCCCAAGGGGAGTACCACTGCTGTTGATCGCCTTCCCACTGGGGTGGCACAATACGAAAAATCTGACTGAAGGCATCCATACCCGTGCGCTGTATCGCCTGACTGAGGCGCAGGATATCGCGCTCCTCGCCACTCCCATGCTCGCCTAGTGTCGTCACCGTATCCGCCGTCATCTCCGCCGCATCGGCGCGCTCATGCTCTGGCCGCTCCCGCAACGGAGCGGCGCGACTCTCCAAGTGATGGCGTGCGCGCAATATTTGCATATAGCTGTAATCCGACCCCACTTCAAAGCCCAGCTCCTCAGCCAAAGTCGCCGACTCAAATCTAAAATCCGGTAGCACCATCGACAGCGAGCGGCTGATCTCGAAGTGGAGTAATAGCCGTTGATAGAGTTCACTTAGCGCCTTCTCCAGCGGGCTGAGTTGGGCGGAAGGCACCGTCGTCACACGCTGCAGCTGCTCACTAATAGCTGGCAACGCACTCGCCACTTCAGCAAAAGCGTAGCGCGGCGGGTGACGCGGCTCTAACCCCAGCGTGTCGACCAGTTCTTGAGTGGCAATGTGAAAAACTCTCTGCAATGATGCCTGGGCCGGATCGAATAATAGCTCGGCAAGCCATGATATCGCGCTAAGCCGATGCAGCGGTCGCTCTCCACTTATGCTCCGAAATTGAGAGTTGGCGAAGCTCTCCAACGGTTTCACTCGCCCCTGATGTTGTATAGGCAAGAGAGCAAGGTCCCGATAACTAAAACTCTCCGGCAGGCTTACTCTCACAGCTGTAGACGACCCACTCGTCTCGGCGGCGGCACTGCCAAGGGTGGGCAATGCAACAAAACAGCCCAGCCCAGCAATGGCTAAGCCCTGCACCAAGTAGTGGCGACCCGCACCCCATGCTCTCATTGATGCCCCCTGCGCTGGCGAGCAAATAATGGCGGCAAACGCCCGCCCAAGTGCCACAGTAGCCCCAAGCACATCAACACGCCGGACAAATAGGGAAAAATGCGTCCAGCATTACGCACCGCCGCCAGTACGGTGGACGATGCCTCGCCATCGTCATCCTCAATAAATGAGGCTTGGTAGAGGGTATAGCCTCGGTAGCGCAACGGGCGGTTCATGCTGATCGTGCGCTCAAAGGAAAGGCTGCCGTCGATGATGCGCACGGTGGAACTGTAGCCTCGGGCAATGGTTGTGGAGGGATGGAATTCGCGCACGAAATCCAGCAGCTCGACTTGAAATGGCAACCGATCTTGGCGGCGGCGGATCTCAAATCGATAGCTGCGATCCCCCACGTACACTGTCGGCGGATCGACCATGAATTCATAGCTGGCATAGAGCCCATCCAGCTCAGCATCAGCCCCTTGCAGGTGAAACAGAGCGCAGGCGCTGTTGTCCGCCAACTCTCGTGCGAGCGGCATGGACTCCAACGACAAATTCCGCGCCGCCCCCCGGCGCGGAATGCCCTCTGCGACAGTAGTTTCTGCGGCCGCCACCTCAGCCGACTCCAGCCGCGCTTTCACAACGCAGTTGCGCGCCGCGCTCCACAGATCAATGCGGAACGGAAAATCGATCGGCGAGCTCAGCTGCGCGCCAGCCTGTAACCAACCCTCAGCAAAAGCAGTTACCCGCTCAGCCACCATGCCTTCGGGAACACGCTCGCTATCGACAATGTCCTGCACATCCTCCTCAATCACAACAAACTCTAAATCCTCATGGGCGTGGATCAGAGCCGATGTCTCCCCTTCGCGCAACACCAAGTTGCCCTCCTGCGCAAAGATCAGTGTTAACAGACCGCCGAACAAAAGTAACAGCGCGGCACCGTGGAGCAGTAGGGTTCCGGCAGAGCGCCACCGCCAATACTTGCGCTGCGCCATGCGCGCTATGAGGCTGATGCCGATCAGCGACATTGTTAAGAGACCGCCGGGCAACGGTATGGTGCCACCCCACAGCCACCAAGAGTGCAAATAGTTCTCGCGCGCCTGATAGAGGCCGAGCTCGCGCTGAGCCAGTGTGCCGAAGAAAACCAGCACCATCATCCAAAACAGGGTATAGCTAAACAGACGTGGACCACCCAACACCGCAACCCACCGCTGAACGAGCCTGCACACTGCGGCGCGACTGGCGGACAACCACTTCACAACCTGCTGCTCAACTGACGGTTAAAGTCGAAAAAGGCCTCGCGCTGGGCGGCCAACACCGCTGGAGAAGCCCGGAATTTTACTGCCACAATGCGCTGTGGATAAAGGAATAGAGCCCCGAGCAAGGACTGGTCATCGCGCTGTTCATTGTGCAATTCACACCATAGAAATAAAGTGCCCGATGCACCTTGCTCCTGCTGCATCGCCGCCGCCAGCTGCTGCGGCTCATAGATCGGAGCCAAACCCAGTTGTGCACGCCAGCGGTTGACGTGTAGCACCACAAAATCTCGCTGGATGTCGTATACAGACAGTGATACAACAGCGGCACCGGGCTGACCCACTCGATCAGAGCCGATCGTGAACTGGACGCGGCCGCGATCGAGGTCAGCGGCGGCACGACGCAGCTGCCAGTTAGGTGGTAGCGTCCAATTTAGCTTGAGAGCGGCGGAGGCACTGGCGTGACTCACTGCGGGTAGCTGTAACTCATAGCGGCGAATAGAGCGATCAGCGCAGGCTGTCAACGGCATAGCCAACACGGTGAGTAGCACCACCGCCAAACGGCTCAAGCCGTACGCACCGCTGCACAGCCTCACCCCAACGGCACTGCGGGCGCGAACCGCACTATAT
>JABABF010000239.1 GCA_014238345.1 Gammaproteobacteria bacterium | reverse complement strand
CCCTAGCATCCGTCGCCCGCGATCAAAATAGCAGGCTATTGCCATGGATTTTCAGCCACTGGCGACGCTCCCGATAATCCGCGATCACCCCCTCAACATGCCGCCAATACCGAGCGGAATGATTATGCTCCAACAGGTGGCAAAGTTCGTGCACCACCACATAGTCCACGATAGGCTGTGGCGACATGATGATGCGCCAGTTATAGCGAATATCGCCCGACACAGAGCAGGAACCCCAACGCGATTTATAATCCCGCACCGCGATGGATTTGGCCGCCACACCGAGTAGCGCTGCGTATCGCTGTGTCTTTTCGCTGAGTTTTGCCAGCGCACGGGCGGCGTACCAACGCTCTAGTGCACCCCGTATAGCGACCGCCAATGGGGCACCGGTCAAGCCGTCGGGGGTTGAGATACAAAGACACCCCTGCCTGAGCCGCGCCTCCACCGCCGCCCCATGCACCCGCTTGAGACAGTAATTGCGTCCCAAATAGGTCAAGCGCGCCCCCTCCACATAGGCCTTGGGCTTTAAAGGGACGACCTCCGACTGGAGCGCCAGTTGCCGGCGGATCCACTGGCTGCGTCGCCGCAGTAAATCGTGCTCCCATCGATCGGGCAGATGCCTTGGGATGGTCACCCGCACCCCGCCGCCCTCCACAAGGCGAATGGAGGCTGTCTTGCGGCGCTTGCTGCGCACAATCTCCAAGGGAAAGGGCGGCGGCTCAGGGGGTATGGTCATTTCAGCGGTGCGGGTGCGGTGGGGGGAACGGCATCATAGCGCTGTCATCCGAGCCTCGCCGAATCGGTTGGGTTGTGATAGAACGCGGCTTCACTGTGTAGCAAGCGATAAGGATAGCAAACACACCCCCTGACAACACAACTTTTATAACGCCAGTTATATGAGGGTTATATCTGCCTTATAGTGTATATGCCGTGTTATATAGTGGTTATATGGCGTTTATAATTTCCTTATTTATAAAATATATGATTGAATGCTATAGATATATAAAAATTCATATGCGAGAAATATATGTGGATTATATGTGTATAATCTAGGGGG
>JABABF010000238.1 GCA_014238345.1 Gammaproteobacteria bacterium | reverse complement strand
TTCAGTGCCTAGGGAAACTCTGCCAACTCTCCAGCTATCAGAGATTGAAGGTTTTAGCTTGGGTCGTCCTTGATCAGTTGCTGATTCGAGCGGCTAATACATCAGACATCCTAGGGGTGGCGTGTGGCATGATGTTCATCGTTGTGGCATCTAGCGGAGGTATTAGACTCGCGCCAAGGGCAGGCCACAGAACTCCACCAGCAGGCGCCCCAATTCATCCCACGGTGAGATTTGCTGATCGCCCTGAATGGCGCGGTCGATCCGATGAGCGCGGCGCAGTAGGCGGCTGATACGGGAGGGTGACAGACGCTGCCCACAGCGCTGCATCAGTGGCTGACGGCGCGACCAGACGCGATCTAATGCATTGCTGTCGTATTGGATAGCGCTCAGCGTTTCCAGCTCGCGGCTGAGAACCCACAGCAGCCGATGTGGGTCTGCACGGGTGGCGCGCAGGCGGTTCATCAGTGCCAGACAGCGCTTGGCGTCGCCGGTGAGTGCCGCATCGGCGAGTTGGAAAACATCGGTTTGGGCGTTGTCGGCGATGGCCAGCTCCACTGTCTTGAGCTCGATTTTTTCGCCGCTGTTGATCAGCTGTAGCTTGGTCACCGCCTGAGCTGCCGCCACCAAGTTGCCCTCAGTGCGGCTGATCAACAGTTGCAGGGCATCATCGCTGAGGCTGAGCTTGGCATTTTGCAACCGTTGCCGCAGCCATTGCCCCAGCTCCGCTGGTTTGAGTGGCCACAGTCGCAGCACGGCACCTGCACCATCAATAGCCTTGTACCAAGCGGTGCGGGCGGCGGCTGGGTCAAGTTTGGGGCACCGCACTAATAGCATATCGCCCTCGGGTGGGGACTGCGCCCAGGCTTGGAGACGGCGGATGGCGCTGGCATCGGGTTTTTTCTCAAAACGCAGCTCGAGGAGGCGTTGCGTAGCGAACAGTCCGAGGTTGCCTGCCGCCACATCGAAGTCGCCCCATTCAAAGCGCATCCCGACATGGAACAACTGGTGCTCTCGGCCAGCGTCCTTGCCGTGCTGGCGGATTGCATCCCCGGCCTCCTGCGCCAGTAGTGGTTCATCACCACTGATCAGATAGATGGGCAGCAGCTGCTGTGAGAGGTGGCGAGGGAGGTCTTTGGGGAGGAGGTTCATTGGGAGCTTTGTAGGCTTAGAAGGAGGGCAGGGAAGTGCCGCATTGTAGCCATCGCACTCGCCCATACTTTTTGTCATGCTGTGTGATCCCCAAGATGGGGGGCTTACGTCTTGGGGACTGACGGGAAACCCAGAACAATCTGAATTTTGGGTGCTTTCCACTTGCAACAGCCGTCAACTTACCTTGTACTTGATCTTTGCTGGCGCGTAATTGTTTGGCTGCAACGCCTTTTTCCTTTCCTTTAAATTCCACCAAGTCTATGTTCAGACAGTTTTTATCAGGTCTATGAATGACCGCACGATCACATTTTTTTACTGTTGTGTATTCACTAGGATAGTGGAATTTGAAATATTTTTCATAATCAATAATCTTGTGATGACCTCGCGTGAATTTGTCCATATTAACCGTGCAGCGGCCGACCGATAAACGGTCGTAAATATATTTTTTATCAAAGCGCTTTCCCATCATATGCCACCATTCTCTGGCATCCGATTTACCTGATTTTCTAGACATCGGGATCATCCAATAGTAGCTGCTGATTGTAGAGTGCTCCCAGCTCTGCTTCGTGATCTAGTATGAGAATGCCCTCCTGTTTTATTTCTTCTGATGGGATTTTTTTTACTACCGTTTCTGGTGCAGAGGATTTATATTTTTCC